>JBHELE010000089.1:0-4016 GCA_046263235.1 Actinomycetota bacterium | reverse complement strand
GCGGCCAGGTCCCACAGGCTGACGTCCGGCTCCACCGCCACGTCCGCGGCGCCCTCGGCCACCAGCATGTGCATCCAGAAGTCCCCGAATCCTCGGGTGCGCTTGCACCGTGCCGCCAGGTCCAGAAACGCGTCCAACCGGCCGGCGGATCGCCACGCGTTCAACCCGCCGAAACAGAGCTGCGCGTCGGTCAGCCGACCCACCGACGACACTCGGATCGCCGTCCCGTCGACGAACGCTCCCTCGCCGCGAACCGCCCACCACCGTCGGCCCAGGGCCGGCGCGGACGCCACCCCCACCACGAGCTCCCCGTCGCGCTGCAGCGCCAGGAGCGTCCCGTACACCGGGATGCCCCGCACGAAGTTCTTCGTCCCGTCGATGGGGTCGACGATCCACCGGACGTCGCCGTCTTCGGCGCCGAACTCCTCGCCGACCACCACCTCTCCGGGCCTGGCCCGGTCGACGCGCTTCCTCACGGCGCGTTCCACGCCCCGGTCGATCTCGGTGACCGGCGTGAGGTCGGATTTCGTCTCTACCTCGAACGCCCGCGATCGGAACGCCGGGAGGGTCATGTCGTCGGCCATGTCGGCCAGCTCGAGGGCGAAGGTGAGGTCGCGGTCCACGAGCGCGAGCGTAGCCGGTACAGTCCGAACCATGGACATCACGGACCGCCGGATCGAGGCGTACATCACCGACCTCCTGACCCGCCACGACGAGCCGATGCTCGCCGAGATGGAGGCCGAGGCGAAGGAACGCGACTTCCCCATCGTCGGACGAATGGTCGGGGTGGTCCTGGAGATCCTGGCCCGGAGCATCGGGGCGAAGCGCGTGTTCGAGCTGGGGTCGGGATACGGGTATTCCGCGTACTGGTTCTCCCGCGCCGTCGGGCCGAAGGGCGAGGTTCACCTCTCCGACGGCGACCCGGAGAACGAACGCAAGGCCACCGACTATCTGGGCCGAGCCGGCTTGCTCGATCCCGTGACGTTCCACGTGGGCGACGGCGTGACCGCCCTCGACGAGACCGACGGCCCCTTCGACGTGGTGTTCTGCGACATCGACAAGGACGAGTATCCGGCCGCCTGGCGGGCCGCGGCCGAACGAATCCGGCCCGGCGGCATGTTCATCTGTGACAACACGCTGGGCTTTGGAGCCGGAACGGTCGTCCAACAGCTGGACGGCCGGGCCGGGGAATGGCTGGCGGCCATCCGGGAGATGGACGCCGCCGTGGCGGCGGATGAGCGCTACCTCTCGACGATCCTGCCGATTCGGGACGGGGTCCTGGTCGCCCTGCGTACGGACTGAGCGGCGGCGCGCGACTACGACGGTTCGGCCTTCGACATCCAGTCCAGAAGGTGGGCCAGGTCGGCTCGAGCCGGGGTGAAGACGTCGATGTTCCTGACGACCTCCTGTCCGACCGGCTCGATGTAGTGCTCTTGCCCGGCGGGGATCAACAGGACCGAGCGCGGCCCCATCTCATTTCGCTCAGCGCCAACGTAGTAGTTGGCGCGGCCCGAGATGATCATTGCGATCTGGTCGAAGTCGTGCACGTGCGGACGAAGATCCATCCCGGGCGTGCACTCGTTCATGACCAGCAGGCAGTCCTTCGTCCCGAACCCTCGGCGCCGCACGCCGTCTCGAACGGGCTCGTCCGGAATGTCGTCCCAGCTCACTGCGCGCATGTGCCGCTCCTTCCCTCACGTCCACCAGGGCCGGAATCCCTGGTCCTCGGCGATGGCGGTGGCCGCGTTGTACCCGCACGCCCCGCCGATGCTGCCGCCCGGATGCGTGGAGGCCCCGCACAGGTACACGTTCTCGAAGGCCGTCCGGTACGGCGGATACTCGTGGAACGGACGGAAGATCCCCAGCTGGTCCTGGGACATCTCGCCGTGGTTCCAGTCGCCGTGCCTCATGCTCGGCATGATCTGTTCGATGTCGATGGGGCTCGAGATGTATCGGCCGACGACGGCGTCGGCCTCGAGCCCGCCGCTGAGGTACGGACGCCACCGGTCCAACACCACCTGGGCGTAGTCCTGCTTGACGGCCTCCCAGGCCGCGGCCCCGCCGTCGCGAAGCTCGTACGGGGCGATCTGCTCGCAGAAGCACGCCTCCGCTCCGGCCGGGGCCAGGCTCGGCTCGAACAGCGACGGGTGCACAGTGAACAGGCCGGGCTGCCGCGGCGGGACGCCCAGGCGGCAATCGGACGCGTTGTCGTCCAGCACGTCGAGCGATTCGCAGATCGAGACGGCGAACGACCGCTCCACCCCCGGGTCCCATTCGGCGGCCTTCCACCGGACCGGCCGTTCCAGGGCGAGGTAGACGCAGAACATCGACATCCGGTCGTATCGCCATCGCTTCACCGCGCGGGCGAAATCCCCCGGCAAGGCCTCCTCCCCGACCAGCTCCAGGAAGGTGTGCCTGGGGTCCAGGTTGGACACGAGCAGTCCGGTGACGGGGATCCGGGTGCCGTCGGCGAGCTCGACCGCCGAGGCCGCGCCCCCCTGGACCTCGATGCGCCGGACCGCGGCGTCGAGCCGGACCTCCCCGCCGTGGTCCTGCAGGAACCCCGCCATGGCCTGAGCCAGCTGGTTCGACCCGCCCTCGCAGATGGCCCAGCCGTACGGCTCCAGCGACCCGGCCAGCATGACCGGATAGTTCGCCCCGAGGCCGAACACGTCGCCGGTCCCGGCGAGCTGGGCGACCCAGAAGCCGAGCCACGTCTGGACCTCGGGGGTGTCGAACAGCTGGCGGGCCACGTGGTTCGGCGCGGACAGGCTCTGGCGGAGCAGCCCCAGCCCATCGGTGGAGTCCTCCAGCGCGGCGAGCTCCGCGGAGGGCGATCCCGGGGCCGAGAACATCGCCGGGATGACCCCCTCCTCCAACACCTTCCGGTACGAATGCGCCACGTCGCGGAACGTCTCCGCGTCGGCCTTCGAGAACCGGGCGATGTTCTCGGCCGTCCGGTCGACGCTTCGGTTGCATACCAGGGCCCGGCCGTCTGGGAACACGTGCGCGAACTGGTTCTCCGGCCAGACGTAGCGCGCGCCGTAGCGCTCGAGCTCCAGGTCTCGATACACCGGTCCCATGTGGATGATCCCGTGGAAGTTCGAGTGGAAGTTGTGGCGGAACCCGGGCGCGGCCACCTCCTTCGTCGCGCATCCGCCCCCGACCACGTCCCGGGCCTCCAGGACCACGACCTTCTTCCCGCCCTTCGCGAGGTACGCCGCGCAGGTCAGCCCGTTGTGGCCTCCCCCCACGAACACCGCGTCGTAATCGTTCGCCATGCGCGTGGCTCAGTGGTACCGGTGGCCGCCGTCGACGTTGATGGTCTGCCCCGTGATGAACGACGCCGCGGGGCTGGCCAGGTAGGCCACGCACTCGGCGATGTCCTCCGGGGCGCCCCGGCGCTTCACGGCCTGCCCGCCGACGATCTCCTCGAACAGATCCCCGGTGGGATCCTCCTCGCGCGACCCTTCCGTCTCGATCAGGCCCGGCGTGACGGCGTTCACCGTGATGCCGTGGGCACCGGCCTCGCTCGCCAGCGCCCGGGTGAACCCGATCACGCCGCCCTTGCTGGCGATGTACGCGGTCATCTCCGGGTAGCCGATGAAGAACGTCGCCGACGAGACGTTCACGATTCGGCCGTACCCCCGCCGGCGCATCGGCGCGTACACCGCGCGGGTGCACAGGAACATGCTGTCGAGATTGGTGGCGATGACGCGACGCCACTCGCCGAACGTGGCCTCGTCGAAGGGGCCATGGGGGAAGATCCCGGCGTTGTTGACCAGGATGTCGACCCGCTCGCCCCGGTCCAGGGCCTCACCGATGGCCGGCGTCACGCTCGATTCCTCCGCCACGTCGGCTTCGATCGACCCCGCCGACCCACCGCCCGCCGCCAAGCTCTCCCGGGCCTCCTCGAGGGCCGGCCCGTCGCGATCGAGCAGCAGCACCCGCGCGCCCTCCGCGCACAGCCGGCGGGCCACGGCAAGCCCCAGCCCTCGGGCGGCGCCCGTCACCAG
>JBHELE010000088.1:0-4008 GCA_046263235.1 Actinomycetota bacterium | reverse complement strand
CCAGCTCCCAGTTGACCGGTCCGGGGGAAGAGAGCAGGACGCGTTGGATCTCGCGGAACAACGGCACGTCGGCCATGGCATCTCCGAGCGGGAAACCGGCCGGCTGTTCGGGGGAAGGGTCCACCGCTCCATTCTAGGGTTCGCCCCAGAGTGGACTGGCGCGGTCCGCGCTGCCGGCCGGTCGCCGAAGGGTCGGCGAGAGCCGCGGATAGAATCGGGGCCGTGCGCGACAGGCTGCTGATCCGGGTCACCGACGACCCGCTCGACCCCGCCGAGGCGACCGCGTTCACGACTCACCCCAGCGCCGGCGGGCTCGTCCTGTTCGCCGGGACCGTTCGCGACCACTCCGAAGGGGGACCGGTCGAGGGCCTGGAGTACGAGGCGTGGGCCGAGATGGCCGAGCGACGGCTGGTCGACATCGGACAGGAGCTGCTGCGCCGGTGGTCGCTGTGTCGTGCCGCGCTCCTGCATCGGTGGGGCCGGCTCGACGTCGGGGAGGTGTCGGTTCTGGTGTGCTGTTCGGCGCCGCATCGAGCCGAGGCGTTCGAGGCCGCGCGCCACGGGATCGAACGGATCAAACGTGACGTGCCCGTATGGAAGAAGGAGATCCTCACGACCGGCGAGTCTCACTGGGTCAAGGGATCGTGACGCCGGCGACCGGATGAACCGGCGCGACCTGGCAGTCGATCTCGGAACGGCGAACACGCTCGTGTTCAGCTCTGAGGGCGGCGTGGTGTTCAACGAGCCGACGCTGGTCGCCGTCAACGCGCGCACCGGCCGGGTCCTCGCCGCCGGGCGTCAGGCCGTGGCGATGCTGTCCAGGTCGCCGACGGAGGTCATGGCGGTTCGCCCGCTCTCGCGAGGCGCGATCACCGATTTCGACGTGGCCCAACAGATGATTCGCCTCGTTCTCGCCGCGGTCGGCGTACGGAAGTTCCCGAAGCCGCGCCTCATCGTGTGCGTCCCCTCGAACCTGACGGCGGTTCAGCGACGGGCGGTCGAGGAGGCGTTCTTGATGGCTGGGGTGAAGTCGGCGGCGCTGGTCGACGAGCCGCTGGCGGCGGCGGTCGGCGCGGGGCTTCCGATCCACGAGCCCATCGGCAACCTCGTGGTGGACGTCGGTGGAGGGACGTCGGAGATGGCCGTCGTGGCGATGGGCGGACTGGTCCTGCAGCGAACCGTGAACATCGGCGGGTTCGACATGGACGCCGCCATCCAGCACTACATCCGTGATCGCCACGGTGTTTCGATTGGAGAGCGAACCGCCGAGCGGCTGAAGATCCACCTCGGGTCGGCCTATCCGGCGGCGGAAACCCGGGCCACGGAGATCCAGGGGCGTGAGATGACCAGCGGGACGCCCCGGTCGCTGACCATCACCCCGGAGGAGATCCGGGAGGCCCTCACCGGCGTCGTGGCCGGGATCGTCCAGAGCACGCGGCAGGCCCTGGCGGACAGCCCGCCGGAGCTGGCTCAGGATGTCCTCGAGACCGGCCTGTTCCTCACCGGCGGGGGCGCGCTCCTCACCGGGTTGGACATGCGGCTGGCCCAGGAATGCGAGGTCCCGGTGCACGTCACGGAGGACCCGCTCCGAACCGTGGTGTCGGGGGCGGGCCACCTCCTCGAGTACCTGCCCAACTACCGGGCCGGATTTCTGGCACCGGCGGGCGGCGCTCGGTGAGGGCGTCGCCGTGACGTTCTCGATCGTCGCGTCGGATCCGGAACGGGGCGATTGGGGGGTGGCCGTCGCGTCGAAGTTCCCGGCCGTCGGAGCCGTGGTGCCGTACGCGCGCGCAGGGGCCGGCGCCGTCGCCACTCAGGCATGGGCGAACGTGGCCTTCGGCCCGGACGGCCTGGCGATGCTCGCCGGTGGAGGGGTGGCGAACGACGTCGTGGAGGCGCTGATCCAAGGCGATGACGGACGCGACCAGCGTCAGGTGGGCGTGGTCGATTCGTCGGGTTCCTCGGCGACGTTCACGGGCCGGCGATGCATGCCGTGGGCCGGCGGCGTGATGGAGGACGGGGTGGCGTGCCAGGGGAACATCCTGACCGGGCCGGAGGTCGTGGAGGCGATGATCCGGCGCTTCCGTGAGGCGGATGGAGAGCTGGCAGACCATCTGCTCGCGGCCCTCGAGGCGGGGGACGAGGCGGGAGGGGACCGGCGCGGGAAGCAGTCCGCGGCCCTGCTGGTGGTGCGGGCGGGTGGCGGCTACGAGGGCCGCTCGGACCGGTACGTCGACCTTCGGGTCGACGACCATCCCGACCCGGTCCGGGAGCTTCGGCGGATCTTCACCATCTACGACGAACAGTTCCTGGTCAGGAACGACCCCCTGCTCCCCGTCACACCGGTGCTCACCGAGGAGCTGCAGCGGCGGCTTCGTCAAACGGGACACTTCACCGGGGACGTGAGCGGCTCCTACGATGACGGGACCCGAGAGGCCATCTCCGCCTTCGCCGGGGAGTTCAACCTGGAAGGTCGGCTGCGGACCGACGATCTCCTGTCCGAGGCGTTGGTGCGGGAGATCCGCGACGTGACGCCGGAGGTCGGGTAGCGGCCCGGCTCAGTGGCCCACCGTCTGGGCCACGGCGCGCACCACGCCGAGGACGACGCACGCGATCACCCCGCCGACCAAGAGGATCAGCAGCACGAGCTGCACGGCGGACAGGACGCGGGATGGCCGGGCATCCCGACCCACGGGCTCTGCGTCGCTCGAAGCGATCGACGACAGCGGGACGGTGAGCTCGGCGGTCTCCTCGAAGCGGAGGCGCCGGGGTCCCGACTCGAGGGCCTGTTGGAAGCGTTCCTCCCGACGCTGTTGCCGAGCGTCGACGATCCGCCGCTGGGCATGCCGGAACGCCGCGATCGTTCGCGGGCCGATCGGAGCCCGGACCGCCCCGGCGTCCGGCGGCCCCTCGGCCTGGACGATGGCCGACCACACGTAGGCGCACACCGCCCCGAGAGCCACCCCAACCAGCAGTACCGCAGTCACGCATTCCTCCTGGCCTCATTGTCGGCCATTTTTCGTTTGCCCTTCGCGTAGCATGGGATCTTCCCAGCCGACGAGGGGCTACACGCATGTCCTCACACCACCTCCCGCCGCCACCCGCGCCGGAAGCGGACGGGCCGGCCCGGCCCCGCCGCGTCGGTCGCCGCGGCCTCGCCCTGATTCCCCTGGCGACGCTGGCCTTCGTGATGTATTTCGTCCAGCTTCCATATTTCGTGCTGGGACCCGGCCCGGCGAGAGACGTCGAGCCGTTGATCGAGATCACCGGCGCGCAGGTCTACCCGTCGAGGGGCCACTTCGTGCTGACCGCCGTCACGTTCGACCGCGCGAACGTCTACGGGTTGTTGGCGGCGTGGGGCGATCCGACGCGGGCGGTCCTTTCCGAGCGCGATCTGCTGACGCCCGGCCGGTCCGAGGAGGAGGAGGCGCGGGTGGCGCGCTCGCAGATGGACACCAGCAAGATCGATGCGGCCATCGTGGCGCTGTCGCGCTACGCCGGGTATCCGGCCAATCACGCCCCCGGGGCGCTGGTCGAACGGGCAACGTCCGGGTCACCCGCCGCCGGAAAGCTGTTCGCCGGCGACGTCATCGTAGCCGCAGACGGACATCGCGTGGACGGCCCGAACGACCTGCGGGCGCGCATCCAGGCCGCCGGGGCCGGAACGCCCATCAGGCTGACCGTACGGGGCCGGCCCGGCGGTGAGGCCCGCGTCACCGTCACGCCGGCGAGATTCCGCATCGACGGCGAGACCCGAATCCTGATCGGCGTGGTGCTCGTTCGGGCCTTCCCGTTCCCGATCTCGATCCGAAGCGGCGAGATCGGAGGCCCGTCGGCCGGGTTGATGTGGGCGCTCGGGCTGATCGACCTGCTCACGCCGGGAGATCTCACCGGCGGACGGACCATCGCCGGCACGGGATCGATCGATCCCACGGGGCGGGTCTTTCCCGTCGGCGGTGTGGAGGAGAAGGTCGACGCGGCCCGCCGGGTCGGGGCGAAGATGTTCTT
>JBHELE010000087.1:0-4717 GCA_046263235.1 Actinomycetota bacterium | reverse complement strand
GAGCTCCGGGGTGCGGCAGAACTCGAGGATGTCGCGGTCCCGCCGCAGGTCTCGGTATTCGGGAAGGTATCGGCCGGCCTGTCGCATGAACCACACGGGCGTCCGGTCCACCGCCTCCAGTCGGCAGGCCCGGAGGAACCGATCGTTGAACTCGCCGAGGGGCTCGGTCGACACGCCGAAGAGGTTACAGGGGCGGGCCCAAGCGGTTATGAATCGGTGGAACGCCGGCTCGCCGCACCGACACGCACCGACCCGGGCCGCGCTACGTCAGGAACGCCGGCGGATCGTTGGCCAGGTGCATCGCGGCGATGGCGACGCAGTATCCGACGATCAGCAGCATGCCGGCCGCGGCGTGCAGCTGGATGTTCTTGCCCATGAACCCCATCAGCTCGTACGGGCTGTCGTAGTGATCGCGAAGACCCCTTCGAACCCGAAGGGCAAGGGGGAACGCGGCCAGCGCGATCACCGCGGGGACGGGGAGGATCCCGGTCGCGACGCCCGCCGCGATCAGCGCCGCGGCCGCGATCACCGCGAGGTCGTACCCGGCCAGGACGGCGGACTTCGGCAGTCGGACCGGGAGCGTGCCCTTCCCCGCGGCGGCGTCGCCGGGGCGGTCGGGAATCTCGTTGACGTACAGAATCAGCGCGACGAGGAGGCCGACGGGCAGCGACGCGTACACGGCCTCCCACGACATGGCCCCGGCCTGGACGTAATACGCGCCCAGCGTCATGACCGGACCGAACCCCAGGAACACGGCGATCTCCCCCAGCCCGCGATGTACCAGGCGAACGGGGGGTGCCGTATAGAAGTAGCTGAGCAGCGTTCCGATGACGCCGATGATCACCACCGGCCAGAAATCGGACACCCACGCCAGGAACAACCCGATCCCGGCGCCGACCGCGTAGAACGCGGCCGACAGGAGCGTCATCTCCCGCATCGTGAGCAGCCCGTAGTGGATGACGCGGGATCCCCCGCTGAACTGCGTCGGCGTGACGTTCGCGGGGTCGGCCCCGCTGGCCGTGTCGAACACGTCGTTCGCCGTGTTGAGGCCGAGGTGGATGCACGCCGCGGCGACGATCGTGAGGACCGCCCTCCACCAGCTCCAGGCACCGTTCAGGCCGGCCACGGCGATGCCCAGGCCGACCGGGACGATGGTCGCCGACAGGAACGGCAGGCGCGTTGCCCGAAGGAAGAGCCAGCCGAACGAGAGCTTCGGTCGGACGGTTCGGCCCGTGGCCTCGCCGAGCTCCCGCATGTACTTCTGCGCCTGGGGCACCCCGCGTTCGGAGTACTCGAAGAACGACATCTCCTGCTCGTCCCAGTGCTGGATCTGATCCGGCGTGAACTCGAGCGCGCCCCTCACCCGGCGAACCGTCCCCCACAGCGAGACGTAGCGGCGCTCGTCGTAGCCGTATCCGGGCTGGGGTCGGATGTGGCTGAACACGACGTTCACCTGCACGCCTTCCGGCGGAGCCGCCTTCTTCCCCGCGACGACGTCGAGCAGCACGACCCCCCGGTCGGGATCGGCGCGAAACCCGGTCGCGACGGACAGCGGATACCCCTGGTCGTCCAGGAACGCCACCACGGCGTGCGAGTAGCGGTCATGGAGGACGTTCAGCACCTGGCCGATCGAGCGGGAGTCGCCGTCCCGCCGCCAGGCTCGGGGGGTCGTCGTCGCGGAGCTCATCGAACCGCTCCCGCAACCTCGAAGACCTGGGGGGCTCGGTCAGTTCGGCCTTCCTCCCACAGGAGCACCCGACGGGGCGTCACCTCGATCACGGCTCGCTCGAAGAACAGCGGCAGCGCGACTCGCTTCGACAGGAAGAAGTCGATGGACGGCTCCTTGGCGCGCCACAGGCCGAGCACCCGCTCCCATCCGGCATGCAGATCCGAGTCGTCCACGATGGCGTCGCCCTGGATCGTCACGCGGCGAAACCGCTCGACCTCGCACGCCGTCGGATCGGTGATCGACAGCGACACCCTGGGGTTCGCCTTGATGTGCTCGAGCTTGCGCGAGAACAGGACGCTCGAGGTGAGATAGATCCGCTCACCGTCGTAGAACGGGATCAGCGGATGGGTGACCGGCCGGCCGCGGTCGTCGATGACCGTGAGCTCGCCGACCAGTGCGGTGTTCAGGAGCTCCTCAACGGGCTCGGGCAGCAGTCCCATCGTCGTTCCTCCTTCGTGCGGCCTCCCATCGGCCGCGCCCACCGACACGATAGCCGAACGGCTCCCGAGTGCGGCCGCGCGACGAGGGGCCGGGAGAACCGCCCATTCCCCTCGCCGGCCCTTCCTGATAGCGTCCGCGCCGGGAGCCGGCCCGCGAGGTGCGTCCCGGGTCCGAGGAGGCGTCTCGGTGGGATTGGACATGTCCGTGCGCGAGGCCATGGAGACCCAGCGGGCCATCCGGCGCCTCAGGCCGGATCCCGTCGACGACGACATCCTCCTTCGTTGCCTCGAGCTTGCCCTGAAGGCTCCCACCGGCGGAAACGCCCAAACGTGGGAGTGGATCGTGGTGCGCGATCCCGCCGTGAAGGCCGATCTCGCGAAGCTGTACCGGCGGGTCTGGGCCGTGTACGGCCGCGCCGCTCGGGCGGTCACACGAAACGACGACCGCCGGCGCAGGGCCGTGGAGGCCACGCAGTGGCAGGTCGACCACTTCGAGGATGTTCCCGTCGTCGTGGTGGCGTGCCTTCGGGGATCTCGCCTCTTGAACTGGTCTCCGGCCGGAGCCGCCACGTTCTACGGATCGATCTTCCCCGCCGTCCAGAACTTCCTGCTGGCGTGCCGGGCCGAGGGGCTCGGCGCGGCCCTGACCACGCTGCCAACGTGGTCGAACACCCTGCTCCGGCGGGTCCTGGGCTTGCCGTTCGGCGTGCAACCGGTGGCGGTGATCCCCGTTGGATGGCCGAAGGGCCGCTACGGGCCCACCACCAGGCGCCCGCTGCACGAGGTGATGCACCGCGACCGATGGGGCCGCCGAGACAGGAGGTGACGGGAACTCGAACCATCATTCGAACGTCTAGTGACCGCCGAAACCACGGAGGGGGAAAGGGGGGCGGATGCGTCGGATCGCCGTCAGCTTGCTCGGCGCCGCGTGCTTGTTGGTGGGGTGGACCGGACCGGCCGGGGCCGCTCCGTCGGGAGAATCGAACACCGGCTCGAGCGTCAACGTCTTCTGGACCACCAGGGAACCGATCGGTCCGAACACGTTTCGGCTCACCACCTGGTACATCGGGGTATACAGCGACAGCGAGTACGGCATCAGCTCCGATGCCTATCAGTCGGTCAGCGCGTGCGTGTACTTCGATTCCCGTCACTACCGCTGTCGCCAGCAGTCGTACAGGGTCGGGTTCAGCGACCTCAACAAGCCCGGAGAGTCGTACGTCATCGACGACCAGAACCTCGAGTACGCGACCATCCGCGGCCTGTACCCCCTGGAGTCCTACGACGAATACGGGAACCCCGCCGGTCCGGCGGAGTGGACGAGGGTCACGGCCGACGTCACCGGCGTGGGAGACATCGGCACGTCGAAGAGCACTCGCACCGGTCGCAGGGGAGGTTGCTGGTACCGAACCACCACCGAGTCGGCCGGACGAGGCATGGTCGCCACGGGAACCGTGAATGGCGCCGACCTCGGGTCCACGAACGAGGGCGGGATGTCCACGTACACCTCGCGGACCGTGTATCACTCCTGCTAGGCGGTTCTTCGTCGGATCGCGAAGGGGGGTCGGGCGGCCCCCCTTCGTTCGTTCTCAGGCCAGCCGGACGCGTCCTCGCGGCCGCCCCGCCAGCGCCGCGGCCCCCGCCCGCACCAGCCCTTCATCCGCCAGGGCGACCACCGCCGCCGTGACGCGGGGCAGCGGCTGTCCCGTCGCGGCGCACAGCCCACCGATGGTTCCGATACCGCGCGACAGGAGCTCGCGAACGATCTGCCCTCGCAGCTGGCGTCGCGACCCGTCGAATGGCTCCGCCCGTGACCGACGCGGCGTCACCGACGCGACGGGCCCGGGACGGAAGCGGCACGCGGCCCGAAGGGGACAGCGGTCGCACCGCGGCACGGGACGGCACACGTCGCGACCGAGATCCATGACCGCCTGGTTCCACCGACCGGGGTCGGCCGCGGCGACGAGCAGGTCCGCCGCGGCCTGGATCGAGCGCGGGGCGACGTCGTCCGGCTCCGATCCGCGCACGACCCGGGCCACGACACGGCGGACGTTCGTGTCCACCGCGGCCACGCGGCGACGGAACGCGATCGAGGCGACCGCGGCCGCGGTATACGGACCGATCCCGGGGAGGGTTCGAAGCTGCGAGGGGTCGGACGGGATGCGGCCGGCGTGATCCCGCACGACGGCGCGAGCCGTCCGCGCCAGCGCGACGGCCCGCCGGTTGTATCCGAGGCCGGCCCACGCTCGAAGCGCGCCGGCGGTGGACGCCGTCGCCAGATCCTCGACGGTGGGATACGCGCCGACGAATCGTTCGAAGGCCGGCTCGACGCGGGACGCCTGCGTCTGCTGCAGCATGACCTCGCTGACGAGGACGTGGTACGGGTCGTTCGTTCGGCGCCAGGCGTACCTCGTCCGGCGCGGTTCGAACCACCGTAGGAGCGATCGAGCGACCCAGCGGTGAGATGGTCGCGTGCCTGCCATGGCCGGGAGCGTACTCCCGACTGACGCTGGGATAAGCTCGCCGCCGTGATCATCGACGAGCCGATTCG
>JBHELE010000086.1:0-2703 GCA_046263235.1 Actinomycetota bacterium | reverse complement strand
GCTGGACGCCAGTTCGGAGGCATCTCCATCGACAGCCGGACCGTTCGTCCTGGTGATCTTTTCGTCGCGGTCGTAGGTGATCGAAGCGACGGCCACCGGTTCGTGCGTGATGCATTGGATGCCGGCGCGATCGGCGCGCTCGTTCAGCGAGGCGTCCCGCTCGGTGGTAAGGCGCACGGCCTGGTCGAGGTCGACGACACGCGTGCGGCGCTGCTCGACCTTGCCCGCGCGGCCCGCTCGGGCCTGACGGCGACCGTCGTGGGGATCACCGGCTCGACCGGAAAGACGTGCACGAAGGATCTGACCGCGGCCGTGCTCCGGCAGCGCTTCAGCGTCGTGGCGAGCCCGGCCTCGTTCAACAACGAGGTGGGACTGCCGTTGACCATTCTTCAGGCCGCGGATGACACCGAGGTCATCGTGTGCGAGATGGGGAGCCGGGGACCCGGCCATATCCGGCTCCTGTGTGAGGTCGCCCGGCCACATATCGGAGTGGTGACCAACGTTGGGGTGGCGCACATGGAGCTGTTCGGGTCCCCCGATATCCTCCGCGCTTCGAAGCGAGAGCTCCCCGAGTCGCTGCCCCATGACGGCGTGGCGATCCTCAATGGCGACGATCCCGTGGTCAAGGAATATGCGTCCCACACCGACGCGAAGCCGCTGTTCTTCGGTCTATCGAACGATGCCGACGTGAAGGCCGAGCGAATTGCCGTGAGCAGAGAAACCGGCCGGGCCACCTTTCACGTGCTTACGCCCTCAGGGTCGGCGTCCGTGACGCTTCCGGTTCCAGGTGAGCATATGGTTCCGAACGCGCTCGCCGCGGCGGCTGTTGGATCAGCGCTCGGCGTGACCGCCGAAGAAACCGCGAAGGGAGTGACCCGGGCGGAAATTTCGGGAGGCCGGATGGACGTCTTCAAGGCCCCAGACGGCGTCACGGTCATCGACGACTCCTACAACGCCAATCCGACCTCCGTGGCGGCAGCCCTCAAAGCGGCGCGGTGGATGGCCGGTGACGGCCGGTGCATCGCCGTCCTCGGAACCATGGCCGAGCTGGGCCCCATCTCGGTCGAAGAGCATGGCCGGGTCGGGGAGCTGCTCGTCCGGCTCGGCATCGATGTCCTGGTCACCGTGGGCGAGGAGGCTCGGGTGATCGCCGCGGAGGCCGAGCGGGAGGGACTGGAGTCCCAGCACATCTTCCCCTGCGACCACGTCGACGAAGCCGTGACTCTAGTGCGGAGGCTTGTTCGGGCAGGGGATCTGGTGCTGGTCAAAGCGTCGCGGGCGGCCGGCCTGGAGCGGCTGGCCGAAGCGTTTCGTTCCGGGCAGACCGCCGCGAAGGCTTCGACTCCGTGACATCCATCCTGATCGCCGCCGGCGTGGGTCTTCTCGCCACTCTCCTCGGGACGCCGATCGCCATCCGGCTCTTCCGGCTGTGGGGCTGGGGACAACACATCCGCGAGGACGGGCCGCAGGGACATCTGGTCAAGACGGGAACACCGACCATGGGCGGCGCCGTCATCATCGGGGCGCTCTGCCTGGCCTACCTCGTGGCCAGAGTTCGAACTCCGTTCACGACCGCGGGCCTGTCGGTGCTGGGTGTGGCGGTTGGACTCGGCGTGGTTGGAAGCCTCGACGACCTGATCAAGATTCGAAGGCAACGTTCGCTCGGCCTCAACAAGACGACGAAGTTCCTGGGGCAGGCCTTGATCGCGGTCGGGTTTGCCTTCGTCGCGGTGGAGTTCTCGCACGTCAACACCGAGGTGTCGTTCATCCGTGCCGATACGGGACTGCGGCTGGGGATCGCCTTCTACCTCTGGGTGTTCCTGATGGTGGCCGCATCGTCCAACGGCGTGAATCTCACCGACGGACTCGACGGTTTGGCGTCGGGCTCGGCGGCTCTGGTGTTCGCCGCCTACGTGATCATCTCGTTCTGGGAAGCCAGGCACTCCTGCTTCCTCGCGGCTCCACCGCAGGGTTGCTACGGGATCCGCGTCCTCCCGGCGTTGGACGTGGCCATTGTGGCCGCGGGAGCGCTGGGCGCCGTGGCGGGATTCCTGTGGTGGAACGCCGCTCCCGCAAAGATCTTCATGGGCGATACCGGCTCGCTTGCGCTCGGCGGCCTCATGGCCGGACTGGCTGTGATGACCGAGACACAGCTCCTGCTTCTCATCCTCGGTGGGCTCTACGTCCTGGTGACGACCTCGGTGATCCTCCAGGTCGCGGCGTTCCGGCTCACGGGCCGCCGGGTGTTTCGAATGGCGCCCATCCACCATCACTTCGAGCTGGTCGGGTGGCCCGAATTCACGGTGATCGTTCGGTTCTGGATCCTGGCCGGCTTGGCCGTCGCGTTCGGGCTAGGGCTCTTCTACGCCGACTTCCTGGCGCGGGGAGGAACGGTATGACCGGTGCGTTCGCCGGCCTCAGAGCGGTCGTGGTCGGGTTCGGCGTAAGCGGCCGCGCCGCAGCCTCCGTTCTCGCTGAAGAGGGAGCCTCGGTACTCGTGTCGGAAAGGCGTTCGATCGAGGAGCTTCAAACCATCGAAACCGGCGCGGCCGGGCGGGAGGGTGAGGGTCCGGTCACGCCGGGACCGGGCGTGACGTTCGCGGGCGGAGGGCATCGGCCGGAGCACCTGGATGGGGCGGACGTGGTGGTGGTCAGCCCCGGCGTTCCGGAACACGCCCCGATCGTGCAGTGGGCCGCCAATGG
>JBHELE010000085.1:0-2556 GCA_046263235.1 Actinomycetota bacterium | reverse complement strand
TGGCCGCCGCCGCCGGGTTGGAGGGGGTGGTCGGCGCCGTGTACCCCCTGACGCGGTGGCGGGAGGCCCTGGACCACGCCCTGTCCTCCGGGCGGCTGGGGACGGTCAAGGTGGCGTTCGATCCGACGCGACAATGAGCCCGAATACGACGAGATGAGGCGGTGACGGCCACGTGACGAGACCGGGATTCGTGCTGGAGGTCGACGAGCGGACGCCCCCCTTGCTCGTCCACGAGGGCGAGGGGTTCCGCCTGCAGCGATTCCCGTTGGGGGCGCAGGTCGTCTACCCGCCCGACCCCCTGCCCGCGATCCGCGACGTCACGGGGGCGATTCGCCAGGCACTGCTGAACCCGGTCGGCGCCGAGCCACTGCCCGATCTGCTGAAGCCCGGCATGCGCCTGACCATCGCGTTCGACGACATCTCGCTGCCGCTACCCCCCATGCAGACGCCCGACATCCGCGGCCGCGTCATCGAACAGGTCCTGGAGGTGGCGGCCCGCCGCGGCGTGGACGACGTGGAGATCCTGGTGGCGAACTCGCTGCACCGACGCATGACGCCCGGAGAGATCAAGCGCGCCGTCGGAGAGCGGGTCTACCGGTCGTTCTGGCCCGATGCCCTGCGGAACCACGACGCGGAGGACCCGAACGGGATGACGTTCGTGGGCGAGACGGACCGGGGCGAGGAGGTCGAGATCAACCGGCGAGCGGCGGAGTCGGATCTCCTGGTCTACGTGAACATCAATCTGGTGGCCATGGACGGCGGGCACAAGTCCGTGCCGGTCGGCCTGGGCGGCTACCGAAGCCTGAAGCACCACCACAACGTGCACACCATGCTGGAGTCCCGCTCGTTCATGGACCCCCCCAGCTCGGCCCTGCACGGCTCGACGGCTCGAATGGGTCGCCTGCTGGGGAATCACCTTCGGATCTTCACCATCGAGACGACGCTCAACAACGAGACGTTCCCGTCACAGTTCGGCTTTCTCAACAAACGGGAGTGGGAGTGGTCGGCCGTGGACCAGGCCATGTTCTTGGCGGCCAAGAAGGCGAATGAAGCAGCGCCCGGGCGCATCCGGCGCGAGGTGTTCCGGCGCATCACCGCGCCGTACGGCGTGACAGGCATCCACGCCGGCGAGACGGAAGCGGTGCACGACCTCACGCTGGCGAACGTGCATCGCCAGCAAATGGTGGAGGTCAACGGCCAGTCCGACGTGCTGGTCGTGGGGCTTCCCTACATCTGCCCCTACAACGTGAACTCGATCATGAACCCGATCCTGGTGCAGTGTCTTGGGCTCGGATACTTCTTCAACCTGTACCGGGGCAAACCGCTGGTTCGCCCCGGCGGCGCCATGATCCTGTTCCACCCGACGCCGTGGGAGTTCCACCAGGTCCACCACCCGAGCTACATCGACTTCTTCGACGAGGTGCTGGCCGAGACGACCGACCCCGCGGCGATCGAGTCGAAGTACGAGCAGCAGTACGCCACGGATCCCTGGTACACGCACCTCTACCGCAACTCGTACGCGTACCACGGCGTGCACCCGTTCTACATGTGGTACTGGGGCGCCCACGCCATGGACTACCTGGGCGACGTGATCTTCGTGGGCGCCGACCGGGCGGCCGTGGGACGGATGGGCTTTCGAACCGCGGGCACGTTCGCCGACGCCCTGGAGATGGCCGGCGAGACGGTCGGTCGCAGCCCTCGCATCACGTACCTCCATGCGCCCCCGCTGCTGATGGGGGATGTCCGGTGAGGCCATCGGTGCTGGACGACGTGCGGGAGGTCGCCCGGGGGTGGCGGTGGACGCGGCGTGCCCTGACGCCCCGTACGGCCGAACGGTGGGACGCTCCGCCGGCGCCACGGGACTTCCCGACCGAGTGGGCCCGGACGGCGGGGGGGCGGGCCGCCCGAGAGGCGTTGCAGCGGTTCGTCCTCAAGCCGCTGGTGTGGAACGAGACGCGACCCCGGGTGGAGGGCCTCGATCGCCTGCACGGGCTACGCCCGCCGGTCATGTTCATCTCGAACCACTCCAGCCACCTGGACGCTCCGCTGGTCCTGTGCTCGCTTCCAAAGCCCTGGCGGGAACGGACCGCGACCGCCGCCGCGGCCGACTACTTCTTCGACGTGTGGTGGCGGGCGGCCTCGACGGCGCTGGTCTTCAACGCCATCCCCATCGAACGGGCCGGCACGAACCGCTCAACCAGCACGGCGGCACGGTTGGTCCGGGAGGGGTGGAACCTCCTGGTGTTCCCGGAGGGAACGAGATCGCGCGATGGATGGCTGCAGCGGTTCCGCACCGGCGCGGCACGGCTGTGCACCGAAGACGGCATCCCCGCCGTGCCCATCGCCATCCGCGGCTCGTTCGGCGCGATGCCCAGGGGCCGGGGATGGCCCCGCAAGGGCCGCTTCCCCATCTCCGTTCGGTACGGCGAACCCGTGGTCCCCGCCGACGGGGAGACAGCGGTGGCCTTCTCCGAGCGGCTCCGGCAGGCGCTGGCCCGGACGTGGGAAGAGGATTCGTCGACGTGGTGGGAATCCCTCCGCCGCGAGCACCGCGGC
>JBHELE010000084.1:0-6804 GCA_046263235.1 Actinomycetota bacterium | reverse complement strand
TGGACGTGGGGACCCGATTGGGGGCGGCCTCCGCCTCACCCGAGGATTCGCGAGAGATCTTCCAGGTCCTGGAGGACCGGATGCGTCTGGTGGTTCCGTTTCGGTCGCTCACGATCCATGTCAACGACGAGAGCGACGGTCGATTCCGGCCGGCGTTCAAGTCCCCCGCCCATGTGCGCGATGATCCGACGGATCACGTGTTGGCCGTCCCCGTCGTGATCGAGCAGCGAATGGCTGCAGTGCTCAGCCTTCGACGCACCTCGGCCGAGCGCCCGTTCAGCCCCGAGGACGAGCACCGGGCCGAGCTCTTCGCACAGCACGTGGCGATGGTCTTCCTGCTGGCGGATCTGGCCGAGAGCCGGCGCCTGCTGGCCAAGCAGGTCGAGAGCCTGCGCGATCTGAACCGTCTGAAGGACGAGTTCGTGGCGAACGTCTCGCACGAGCTCCGGACGCCGCTGACCGCCATTCTCGGCAACGTGATGACCGTGGCCGGGCTCGGGGACATGCTCGGGGTGAACGAACGCCGCGAGCTGCTGCGCGCTGCGGAACGACAGGCCAAGCGGCTGGCCGAGCTGTTGGAAAACCTCCTGGCCGAGTCGCGGCTCACCGGGAACGATCCCGAGCTGCAGCTGTCCCGAGTCGACCTCCGGCCGTTCCTGGAGGAGGTCGCGGACACGCTTCGGTTCCGGGTCCCGGACCGGCGCGTCGAGACGCTGACGGTCGGTCGGGTCGAGCTGGTCACCGACCGGACCCTGCTCTACCGCATCCTGTTCAACCTCGGGGACAACGCCCTGAAGTACTCGAACGGCGAGGTCGCGCTCGAGGCGCGCAGCCTCGACGATGGCGTCCAGTTCGAGGTCGTCGACCACGGCATCGGGATCGCCCCGGAAGACGTGGGTCGAATCTTCGAGCTGTTCGAACAGCTTGATGGGTCGACCTCACGGCGGGTCGGGGGCGCCGGGCTCGGGCTTCATCTGTGCGCCGCCGCCACCGCCGCGCTGGGGGGTCGAATCCGGGTCGAGACCGAACCGGGCGTCGGGTCGCGGTTTACGGTGTGGCTTCCCCCGCGGCCCCGCGCCGCAGCGGCGAGTCCTGCGGCCGGCTCGCCGGCGTCCGCCGTCTGACCGGCAGGGGCTACAGCCGCGCCCCCGAGCGGGCCACCTTCACGGCATCGTCGATGCTCATCGCCAGGCCGTCCTGCCACGCGCGGTCGGCGTCGCCGTCCGACAGGTGCCGGCGAGCCTCCGCGGCCGGATCTCCCTCCATCAGGCCGCCGATCGCTCCGGGAGGTCCGCCCACGCCCTGACGGAGTGCCTCGTAAGCGCCGGCGAGCCTCAGCGCGTCCTCGTGGCGGTCGTCCCACAGAGCCAGGAAGGCCAGGTCGATCAGAGCGATCCCGGTGCCCGTGGGGTTGTCGGCTTCCCGAAACAGCTCGATGGCCTCGAGCGCGGCGGCATGGGCCTCCCGCCGACGGCCGGCCCGGCCATTCGCGAACCCCAGCCACACCAGGTTGAACGCGAGATGGAGCCGGTCCCCCAGCCGGCGCCAGATACCGGCGACCTCCTCCAGCCGAACGATCACCTCGTCCCACCGTCCGGCCCGAGCGTCCGGCATGACCTGCATACCGAGGACCTGCGCGACGCCTCGTTCGTCGCCGACACGCTGGAACAGCTCCCCGCTCTCGTCGAGCAGCCGCGTGGCGGCGTCGAGATCGTCCCCGGCGACGAAGAATGCCAGGTTGTACAGCGCCTCGGCGATACCGCGCGGGTCGCCGAGGCGCCGCTCGATGGCCAGGGCCTCACGGTAGAACGTCCCGGCCGCCTCACGGTCCTCACGCCACCACGCCACCCCCCCGGCGCCGATGAGCGCCTTGGCGCGTGCTGCCGTCTCGGCCTGCCCGGACGGCATGGCCAGGACCTCGTCGAGCCATCGACGCCCCTCCGCCAGGTGCCCCCGCTGCTGCCAGAACCGCCACAGCGCACCGGTCGACGCCTGGGCCCGTTCCGCGTCGGCGGCCGCGATGGCCCACCGCAGGGCGGCCCGGATGTTGGCGTGTTCCTGATCGCACCGATCCAGCCACTCGGCCTGGTCGCTCGCGGTGAGGTGGGGCTCGGCCTGGAGCCCCAGGTCCAGGTAGTGCTCGGCGTGGCGCCGAATCACGGCGTCCAGCTCGCCGCTCTCACCCAGGCGCTCGAGCCCGAACTCGCGAATGGTCTCGAGCATGGAGAAGCGGCCCGCGAGTTGATCACGGCGGATCAGCGACTTGTCCACGAGCGAGCTGAGGCCGTCGACCGCGTCCAGCCCGAGCTCGTCCGGCTCGCACACCGCCTGCGCCGAATCGAGCGTCCATCCGCCGGTGAACACCGACAGGCGGGCGAACAGCCGCTGGTCGGGCTCGTCGAGCAGGTCGTAGCTCCACGCGATGGCGTTGCGAAGCGTGCGCTGACGGTCTGGAAGCGTGCGCGACCCCGACGTCAGGATCGACAGACGCTTCTCCAGCCGAGGGAGCATCTGCTGCGGCGTGAGGACCTTGGTTCTCGTGGCGGCCAGCTCGATAGCGAGTGGCAGGCCGTCGAGGCGCGCCGTGATCTCCGCTACGGCCGGCGCGTTCTGCTCGGTCACCTCGAACCGCGGACTGACCGCGGCGGCACGTTCGGCGAACAGGCGAACGGCCTCGAACCGCCGCAACGCCGCGATGTTGGGGAGGGCGGCCGGGTCGGGTGGATCGAGGGGCGGAACGTCGTACTCCTGCTCGCCGCGAAGGGACAACACGACGCGCGACGTGACCATCGCCTTGAGCCCGGGGGCGTCCACGAGCAGGTCCTCGATCAGCGGCGCCGCCGCAGCGACCTGCTCGAAGTTGTCCACGACCAGCAGCAGCTCCTTGTCGCGGAGGTGCTCCTTCACGCCGTCCAGGACCGACCGGTCGGGCACCTCGGGAACGCCCAACGCCCGGGCCACGGCGGCCGGGACGAGCGAGGGATCGGTCACCGACGACAAGTCCACGAAGAACGCACCGTCCTCGAATTCCGTGAGGACCTCGGTCGCCACCTGCAGGGCCAGGCGCGACTTCCCGGCTCCCCCGGGGCCGGTGAGCGTCAGGAGGCGGTTTCGTCCAAGGAGCTCGCGGACCTCGGCGATCTGCTTTTCCCGTCCGACGAACGACGTGAGCTGCGTGGGAAGGTTGTTCGGCCGCGCATCGAGCGTCCGCGGAGGCGGGAATTCGGATGGCAGGCCGTCGATCACCAGGTCGAACAGGCGCTCCGGATGAAGGAGATCCTTTAGGCGATGCGGCCCGAGGTCTCGAGCCGCGACGCCTTCGGGGAGCGCACGCTCGACCAGGGAGTGGGTGCTGGAGGACAGGATGGTCTGCCCCCCGTGGGCCGCCGCGGTGATCCGGGCGGCGCGGTTCACGTCGATCCCCATGTAGTTCTCGCCGCCGAGGACGCCTTCGCCGGTGTGCAGGCCGATGCGCACGCGGAGCGGCGGGTCCGGATCCCAGACACCTTCGGCCAGTCCTCGGTGGATGCCAACGGCCGCCCGGACCGCCCCGATGGGCTGGCCGAACACGGCGAAGAACGAGTCACCCTCGGTGCTGACCTCGGCACCGTCGCCCTCGGCGATGGCTCGGCGGACCGTCTCGGCGAACGCGTCGCGGACCACCCGATATCGATCGCCCAGCTCCTGGATCAAGCGCGTGGAGCCCTCGATGTCGGTGAACAGAAACGTGACCGTGCCCGTCGGAAGCGCTGACATGCGACCAGGAATGTAGCGTGTCCCGCGCTGGATCAAACTGTGCGTCGGGTCGACGGAAGGGGGAAGCAAGCGTGCTGCTGGAGCGCAAGATCGCAGTCGTCTACGGAGCAGGAGGACGGATCGGCCGCGCGGTGGCCCGCGCCTTCGCCGGCGAGGGCGCCACGGTCTACCTGGCCGGGCGGGACCGATCGGCCCTGGACGCGGCGGCGGAGCAGATCACCGAATCCGGTGGCGCCGCCGTATCCGTCGAAGTGGATGCACTCGACGAGCCCGCAGTCGACCGGTTCGTCGACACCGTCGCGGCCGACGAAGGGCGCGTGGACGTCTCCTTCAACGCGATCTCGCACGGAGACATCCATGGCGTCCCGCTCGCTTCGATCTCGTTCGACGACTTCTTCCGTCCGGTCGCCACGGCGATGCGGGCACAATTCCTCACGGCCCGGGCAGCCGCGCGCCACATGATCGAGCGTGGGTCCGGGGTGATCATGGCCATCACCGCCAACACCGCGCGAATGTCCATTCGGAACGTGGGCGGAACGGCGGTCTCATTCGATGCGATCGAGAGCCTGTGCCGCCAGTGGGCAGCCGAGCTCGGGCCCCACGGGGTGCGGGTGGTGTGGCTCCATACCACCGGCATCCCTGAGGCCATCGCCCAGGATCTGGACTTCTTCCCCGACTACGGAACGGGCGGACTCATGACCCGAGACGAGCTGCTCGTGTGGCTGAAGGGCAGGACCATGCTCAACCGTCTGACCTCGCTCGAGGACGTCGGCAACATGGCGGCATTCGCGGCGTCGGACCGAGCCCGAGCGGTCACCGCGACCGGGCTGAACCTCACGTGCGGCTCGGTGCCCGGGTAGACCAACGATGAGAACGCGCCGAGCATAGGAGGGTCATGCGCGACCTGCCGACGGGAACGGTCACGTTCCTGTTCACGGACATCGAAGGGTCGACCAAGCTGCTCCGCCGGCTGGGTGATCGGTACGGCGACGTGATCGCCGACCACGGCCGCATCCTTCGTGAGGCCATCGCCCACGGCGAGGGCACCGAGGTGGGAACCGAAGGGGACGCGTTCTTCGCCGTGTTCACCTCGCCGACGGGAGCAATCGCCGCGGCGGTCCACGCGCAGCGCGGTTTGGCGGCTCATCGGTGGCCGGACGGCCATCCGGTTCCGGTGCGAATGGGCATGCACACGGGACGGGCGGTGCTCGTCGGCGACGACTACATGGGGCTGGACATCCACGTGGCCGCCCGCATCGCCGCCGCCGCGCACGGCGGCCAGGTGCTTGTCTCAGAGGTCACCCACCCGCTGGTCGAACGCGCTCTACCGCGGGGCGTCTCGATGCGCGACCTGGGACGGCACCGGCTGAAGGACATAGAACAGCCCCTCCACCTGTGGGACGTGGTCATCGACGGCCTGCCGGGCGAGTTTCCGGCCATTCGAACCTTGGATGCCCGCCCCACGAACCTCCCGCCACAACGAACGTCGTTCGTGGGACGCGACCAGGAGGTGGCCGAGATCACCGAACTCCTGGCCCGGTCCAGGCTCGTGACCCTGACCGGACCGGGAGGGACCGGGAAGACCCGCCTTGCATTGAAGGTCGCCGCCGACCACCTCGACCGCTTCTCGGACGGGGTGTTCCTGGCGGACCTGTCGCCGATCACCGATCCCGGGCTTGTTCCCTCCGTGATCGCCGGAGCCCTGCTCGTCCGGGAGGAGCCGGAGCGTGACCTTCTGGAAACGCTCGCCGAACATCTTCGCGACCGCCGCGCGCTCCTGGTTCTGGACAACTCGGAACAGGTCATCGAGTCCGGCGTCGCCGTGGCCCGTCTCCTCGACGCCGCTCCCCAGCTCACCGTGTTGGCCACGAGCCGCATGCCATTCCACGTCTCCGGAGAGCGCGAATACCGGGTCCCTCCCCTGGCCGTACCTGACCCCGAGCAGACCCCCGACGTGGACGACCTGGCCCGCCAAGAGGCCATCGCGCTGTTCACCGAGAGGGCCGCTGCCGTCCAGCCGGGATTCCGGATCACGACGGAGAACGCGCAGGCCGTGGCGGCGATCATCAGGCGACTCGACGGGCTGCCGCTGGCCATTGAGCTCGCGGCCAGCCGGCTCAACGTGTTGAGCCCCCAAGCGTTGCTGGACCGGCTCGGCCGCCGCTTCGCCATCCTTTCGACAGGGCCCCTCGACATCCCAGCACGTCACCGAACGCTGCGGGCCACCATCGAGTGGAGCCACGACATGTTGAGCGCCGAGGAGCAGCGTCTGTTCTCGAGGCTCGGGGTCTTCAGGGGCGGATGGACGTTGGAGGCCGCAGAGGTCATCTGTGGATCGGAGCTCACCACCGAGGTCCTCGATGGCCTCGACGCCTTGGTCCACCACAGCTTGGTGCAGCGTCTCGATGCACCGGATCAAGAAGTCCGGTTCACCATGCTCGAGTCGATCCGAGAGTTCGCCCTGGAACGGCTGGCTGACGGCCCGGATGAGCACGACGTGCGGAACCGGCTTCTCCGGTGGGTGCGCGAGCTGGCTGAGGAGGCGGTATCCCGACTCAAGGGCGAGGACCAGCTGCGATGGCTGGATCGGTTGGACCGCGAGCACGACAACATTCGAACTGCTCTCGAGTGGGCGGGAGGAGGTGGGCCGATCACGGATGGGCTCAAGGCGGCGACCGCGCTGTGGAGGTTCTGGCAGGAGCGGAGCCACCTTTCGGAGGCCCGGGATCGTCTGGAGCGACTGCTGTCGGCACCGGGAGCGCAAGCGCGCGACGCACTTCGGGCGCAGGCCCTCGGCGCACTCGGCAGCATCGCGTACTGGCAGAACGACCTTGACCGCACCCGGGCCGCCTATCAGGAGGCCGTCGAGATCGCCCGCGACGCCGGCGATCCGGATGCCCTGGCATCGGCGCTGTACAACGCGTCGTTCATCCCGTCTCTGGCGGGAGACTTCGATGCCGCCGAGGCCCTGCTGAAAGAAGCGGTGGAGACGGCGAAGGGCGCGGACGACCCATCCCTCACGGCGGGGATCTGGAGCGCGCTCGGGTT
>JBHELE010000083.1:0-4831 GCA_046263235.1 Actinomycetota bacterium | reverse complement strand
GCTTCCCGGGGTGCGACCGGCCGCATGCATGGTGCGACGCCCATCACATCGTCCACTGGGCCCACGGCGGTGAGACGAAACTGAGCAACTTGATCCTGCTGTGCCGTCGACATCACCGTGTGATCCACCAACGTGGGTTCGGCGCCGAGATGAGGGACGGCCGGCCTCTGTTTCGTCGGCCGGACGGGTCGGTCCTAGAGGATCGGGCACCTCCGTGACCCCATCATGCGATAGCGACTGCGAAACCTGTGACGGCGCGGGTCGGTGGAAACCGAGAGAAGACCGGATGGGCGGGCCAGCTACCCGATGGCGCCTTCCATCTGGAGCTCGATCAGTCGGTTGAGCTCGACGGCGTACTCCATCGGGAGCTCGCGGGTGATCGGCTCGATGAACCCGTTGACGACCATGGCCGTCGCCTCGGCCTCGGACAGGCCCCGGCTCATCAGGTAGAACAGCTGGTCTTCGCCGACCCGAGAGACCGACGCCTCGTGGCCGAGCTGGGCACTCTCCTCTTCGACCTCGACGTATGGATACGTGTCGGATCGTGACAGCTCGTCCAGGATGAGCGCGTCACACCGAACCATCGACTTCGAATGATCGGCGCCTGGCTCCACTCGGATCAGGCCGCGGTACCCGGTCCGGCCGCCGTCCTTGGACACGGACTTCGACGTGATGACGGAGGACGTGTGTGGCGCCGCGTGGATGGCCTTCCCGCCGGCGTCGGTGTGCATGCCCTTACCGGCGAACGCCACCGACAGGACCTCGCCCCGGGCGCCCTTGCCCAGCAGGTAGATCGACGGGTACTTCATGGTCACTTTCGACCCGATGTTTCCGTCGACCCACTCCATGACGGCATCCTCGTGCGCGGCGGCTCGCTTCGTCACCAGGTTGTAGACATTGGTCGACCAGTTCTGGATCGTGGTGTACCGGACCCGCGACCCCTTCTTCGCGATGATCTCCACCACGGCGGAGTGCAGTGAGTCGGTCGTGTAGATCGGCGCGGAGCACCCCTCGACGTAGTGAACGTACGAGCCCTCGTCCGCGATGATCAGGGTCCGCTCGAACTGGCCCATGTTCTCGGCGTTGATCCGGAAGTACGCCTGGAGCGGGATGTCGACGTGGACGCCCGGCGGCACGTAGATGAAGGACCCACCGCTCCACACGGCCGAGTTCAGCGCGGCGAACTTGTTGTCGTTCGGGGGAATGATCGTCCCGAAGTACTCCTTCACCAGGTCCGGGTAGTCGCGCAGCGCGCTGTCCATGTCGGTGAACAGCACGCCGATGTCGTCCAGTTCCTTCTTGATCTTGTGGTAGACGACCTCGGACTCGTACTGCGCCGAGACACCCCCCAGGTACTTCTTCTCCGCTTCGGGAATCCCGAGCTTGTCCCAGGTCCCCTTGATGTCCTCCGGCAGGTCCTCCCAGCTCTGGGCCTGCTTCTCGGTCGACCGGATGAAGTAATAGATGTTGTCGAAATCGATGTCCGACAGATCGGCACCCCACCACGGCATGGGGCGCTTCTGGAAGTGCTTCAACGCCTTCAGCCGGTACTTGCGCATCCAGTCCGGCTCGGACTTCATGGAGGAGATCTCCTCCACAACGGCCTCGGACAGGCCCTTCTTCGGCTTGAAGACCGAGTGGTCCGGATCGCTCCAGCCGAAGCGATAGCCCTTGCTCAGCTCAGTGAGGTGCTGTTCCTGCGTGACGGCCATGCAGCCAGTCTACACTGACCACTGCCCAAAGCCTATCTCGGCGATCGGATTCAAACGCCCTGGTCAGAGCCCTATTTGGGCGAGATGAACCGCCTCAGCCAGGCGAATTCTCGCCGCCGGATCTGTCGGCATCCGTGCTCAGCGGGACCGAGTAGTGGGCATGCATCCACGCTGAGAGCAACCATCCAATGCCTACCAACCCCGCCAGGACGCCGAGAGAGATCAGGAGAGGACCGGCGACGACCGACACCAGGGAAGCTCCTTTCTTGGGGCGCGCCGATACTCTCGGGGCGGGACGACCCGCCGTCAAGAGGACTTTGGGCCAGACAGCGGTGGGGCGCTAGAAGTACCCCAGGGCTGCCTTCGCTTCCTCCGACATCATCTCCGGCGTCCACGGCGGCCGCAGGACCATCTCCGCGTTGACCTCGTCGACCCCCTCGATCCCGGCGAGGAGCTGCTTGATCTGCGCCTCGATCAGGGGACCGATCGGACAACCCATCGTGGTGAGCGTGTAGGTGATGTGGACGGCGTTCCCCTGCAGCTCGATGCCGTAGACCAGCCCCAGATCCACGATGTTGATCCCGAGCTCGGGGTCGTCGACCTGCTTGAGCGCGTCGAGCACCTGTTCCCGGATCGAGTCGCCGTCGGGCTGGCCGTTCGACGACGGCGCGGCGGTGTCTTCCTGAGCGATCTCGCTTGCATCCATCAGCAGACTCCTCTTGGCTATTGTAGGCGCGGCCTCCGGTTGGGGCCCGGCGACCGTTGGGGGATCGCTCGGCATGCGCGTGATGATCGTCGACGACCATCCCATCACCCGGGATGGAATCCGAACGGCTCTGTCCTCCTCGCGCGACCTCGAGGTGGTCGGAGAGGCCGCAACCGGTCAGGAGGCCATCGACGTCGCCGACCGAACCTCGCCGGACGTGGTGTTCATGGACGTCCGGCTGCCGGGGCTCGGGGGGTTGGAGGCGACCAAGGCGATCCGGAGCCGCCGTCCAGAGACGAAGGTCATCATGTTCACGGTCGACGAGTCTCGAGCCTCGGTCATGGACGCCGTCCGAGCCGGCGTGTCGGGCTACCTTCTGAAAGACATCGAGGCCGACGAGCTCATCAACGCGGTTCGCCTGGTCGTGGGCGGCAAGGCCGTCATCCATCCCGCCCTGACCCGGGCGTTCCTGGGGGAGGTGGCCGAGGAATCCCAGGCGGGCGATCCCGCCACGTTGTCGCGGCGTGAGTCGGAGATCCTCCAGAAGGTGGCTTACGGGTCCACCACGAAGGAGGTCGCCCGGGACCTCGGGATCTCACCGCACACGGTCAAGACGCACCTCGAGCGGATCTTCGAGAAGCTCGGGGCGAACGATCGCGCCCAGGCCGTCGCGATCGCGTTGCGGCGCAAGCTCGTCGACTAGTCCCGGCGGGATCGGGCGGCTTCCGCTCGGACCTCCGTCGCGAGCTGCTCCTCGGATCGAACGACCACTCGCGCGACGTCGATCAGTCGTCGCCACAGGTCGGTCCCTTCCCCGCCCGAGAAATCGCGGTCCTCGATCGGCGTTCGCTCGAGCACCACGACCGGTCGGGCTCCTTCGGCGGCCCGGAGCGCCAGCCGAACGTTCGCCACGTTTCCCGGTCCGACCGGAGGGTCCGTCACGATCACCAGCGACGCCTCTTGCAGCAGCGACCAGCAGTCGGCGGCTGCCACATGGTCGACCGTGGAGAACGGCGGGACTGCCACCACGAGTGCGTCCAATCGTTCCGCGACCGTGTGGTCCGTGTCGCCGCCGTGAAGGACACCGGCAGAGACCTCGAACCCGGCCTCGGCAGCGATCCGCATCGCGCCGGCTCCGGTCCCGGCGCCGCCGATGACGTGCGCACGATGGAGCCGCGGGACGCCCGATCCCGGCGGCCCCGGCGGGAGCACCGTCGGGCGACCCGTGGCGGGGCTGTGCCCGACCTCCGCCTCGACGTCGAAGATCTCTCGAACCACCGAAGCGGTGATGACCTCGCGGGCCGACCCGCTCGCGGCGACGATCCCCCCGCTCAGCGCGTAGACCCGGTCGCAGTAGGCGGCTGCCAGGTTGAGGTCATGAAAGATCGCGAGGACTGCCCGCTCGCCGCTTCGGGTCAGCGCCCACACGACGCGGAGGATTTCGGTGACGTGACGAAGGTCGAGATGGGTGGTCGGTTCGTCCAGCAGCAGGACCGGCGAATCCTGGGCCAGTGCCTGGGCCAGGACGACGCGCTGTCGCTCGCCGCCCGAGAGCTCATCGAGCGGACGATCCGCCAAGTGCTGGACGTTCGACTGGGCCATGGCGCGGCGAGCCCGCCCCCAATCCTCGGGACCACCGCCTCCCCACGGCGAAAGGTACGGAGACCGACCCATGAGCACCAGCTCGAGCACCGTGTAGGGGAACACCGCGGAGACGTCCTGGGGAACCACGGCCGCTAGCCTCGCCGCGCGCCTGGACGGCAGGGCGTACGGATCGCGTCCGCAGAGCCGAACCGAGCCGCTGCGCGGCCGGAGTCCCCGCGACGCCACGCGGAGGAGCGTGGTCTTCCCGGACCCGTTCGGGCCGATCAAGCCGACCAGCTCGCCCGCGGCGACATGCAGCGAGACGCCGCGCAACACGTCCCGGTGGCCGTATCCGGCGACCACGCCGTCGACGACCAGCGCCGGCTCGTCCCGTATCCCGAGAGTCGACTTGGCTCGTCCCGCATCGGTCGGCTGCGCTCGCCCTGCCTCAGCGGGCTCGCCTCGCCCCACGTCAGCCGACACCGACGCCCTTTCGTTGCCGCCGCAACAGGTACACGAAGAACGGCCCCCCCAGGAGGGCGGTAACCGCCCCGACCGGGATCTCTTCGGGGCTGACCGCGGTTCGAGCCGCCAGGTCGGCGAGGACCAGGAACGCGGCCCCCGCCAGGATGGAGGCGGGGAGAAGGCGTCGGTGGTCCGCACCGACGACCAGCCGAAGGATGTGCGGGGTCATCAGCCCGACGAAACCGATCAGCCCGGACACCGACACCGCGGCGGCGGCGAGGAGGGAACCGGTGGCCAGCGTCATCCGCTTGAACCGTTCCACGTCGAGCCCGAGCTGGGCGGCCCGCTCCTCTCCCAGCGACGA
>JBHELE010000082.1:0-10432 GCA_046263235.1 Actinomycetota bacterium | reverse complement strand
TTCGACACCTCGCCTCATCCGAGGCGCGAATGGTGGTCGTCAACCTGGAGGACCTGTGGATGGATCCCCGTCCCCAGAACGTGCCGGGCACGACCGACAAGCACCCCAACTGGAGGCGGCGGGCACGACACGGCCTGGAACGATTTCGGGACAGGCAGGACGTGACGACGACGCTGTCCGACGTCGACTCGGCGAGGAAGCGTGGCCGCGCCCGCGCCCCAGCCGGACCAGCGCGACGAACCGGCGCGAAGGCGCACCGTCCGGACGTGTCGACCGCCGCCCCTGGGTAACCTAACCCGGTATGTCCCGTTCGAGCTCCCGTTCGGCCGCCGCCGGTTCGGCGACCAAGCTGATCACCGCCGAGGACCTGCACTGGTTCAACGAGGGCACGCACGCACGGTTGTTCGAGCGCCTGGGCGCGCATCCGACGGACGCCGGAACACACTTCGCCGTGTGGGCTCCGAACGCCGAAGGGGTCTCCGTGATCGGGGACTTCAACGGCTGGGACCGTCAGGCGCACGAGATGGCGCCGGAAGGCACATCGGGCATCTGGACCGCGGTCGTCGACGGCGCCCCGCCGGGCTCGATCTACAAGTTCCACGTCCTGTCGCGCCACGAGGGGTACGCAGTCGACAAGGCCGATCCGTTGGCGTTCCACACGGAGGTCCCACCGAAGACGGGGTCGGTGGTGTGGGACCTCTCGTACCGGTGGGACGACGACGAGTGGATGACCGGCCGCCCGGCCAGGCAGTCGCTCGACCAGCCGATCTCCATCTACGAGATGCACATCGGGTCCTGGGTGAGGGACGAAGCTGGCTCGTGGCTCGGATACCGTGAGCTGGCCCCGCGCCTTCGCGAGTACCTCGACGAGACCGGATTCACCCACGTCGAGTTTCTGCCGGTCATGGAGCACCCGTTCTACGGCTCCTGGGGCTACCAGACCACCGGGTACTTCGCACCGTCATCCCGCTACGGCACGCCCCAGGACTTCATGTTCCTCATCGATCACCTCCACCAGGCCGGGTTCGGCGTGATCCTGGACTGGGTCCCATCGCACTTCCCCACCGACGAGCACGGGGTGGGGTTCTTCGACGGGACGCACCTGTACGAACATGCCGACCCGCGTCTGGGGTTCCACCCCGACTGGAACAGCTACATCTTCAACTACGGCCGGAACGAGGTCCGAAGTTTCCTGGTCTCGAGCGCCATGCACTGGCTCTCCACGTACCACGCGGATGGACTGCGCGTGGACGCCGTGGCCTCGATGCTTTACCTGGATTACTCCCGAAAGCCGGGCGAATGGATCCCCAACCCGCACGGCGGACGGGAGAACCTCGATGCCATCGAGTTCCTGCGGACGCTGAACACGGAGGCATACCGCCAGCATCCGGGGATCCAGATCATGGCCGAGGAATCGACGGCGTGGCCGATGGTGTCGCGGCCGACCTATCTCGGGGGACTCGGTTTCGGGTTGAAGTGGGACATGGGTTGGATGCACGACACCCTGAAGTACCTGTCGCGCGAGCCGGTGCATCGAAAGTTCCACCACGGCGACCTGACGTTCCGGCAGGTCTACGCGGAGTCGGAGAACTTCGTGCTGCCCTTGTCACACGACGAGGTCGTGCACGGGAAGGGGTCGCTGATCGGCAAGATGCCGGGCGACGACTGGCAGCGGTTCGCCAACCTCCGGTTGCTGTTCGGATACATGTACGCCCAGACGGGCAAGAAGCTCCTGTTCATGGGGGCGGAGCTCGGCCAGTGGGCCGAGTGGAACCACGACCGCGGACTCGACTGGGACCTGCTGGACGATGAATCCCACGCGGCCCTGCGGCGGTGGGTGGCCGACCTCAACCGCGCCTATCGATCGGAGCCCGCCCTCCACGCCGGCGACGCCGGGCCGGGAGGATTCGAGTGGATCGATGCGAACGACCAGGACGCCAGCGTGCTGACCTTTCTCCGAAGGGACCCTCGGGGCGACGACGTCATCCTGGTGGCTTGCAACTTCACGCCGATTCCCCGGCCGAACTACCTGACCGGCGTACCCCGCGGTGGGCGGTGGGATGAGCTCTTGAACAGCGACGCTGAGCACTACGGCGGCAGCGGCTGGGGGAACTTCGGCGGCTTGAGCGCCGTTCCCGTCGCCGCGCACGGGCGACCCCGCGCCGTGAACCTCACGCTCCCCCCGCTCGGCTGCGTGTTCCTGAAGAGCCCCGCCTGATGCGGGTCTGGCCCGGACGCCCCTACCCCCAGGGCGCAACCTGGGACGGCCAGGGAATCAACTTTTCGATCTTCTCCGAGAACGCCACCGGCGTGGAGCTCTGCCTGTTCGACCGCTCGGATCCCGCCACGGAGACCCACCGCATCACGCTTCGCGAACGCACCGATCTGATCTGGCATTGCTATCTCCCGGACGTGCGTCCCGGCCAGCTCTATGGCTTCCGCGTGGACGGCCCATACGCGCCGTCGGACGGGCATCGATTCAACCCGAACAAGCTCGTGATCGATCCGTACGCGAAGGCCGTGTCGGGGACGATCCACTGGAGCGACGCGCTGTACGGCTACCGGATCGGCCACCCCGACGAGGACCTCTCGTTCGACGATCGCGACAGCGCCGCAGACATGCCGAAGTGCGTGGTGATCGATCCGGCGTTCGCGTGGGGAGACGACAGGTTTCCCCGGACGCCGTGGAACCGAACGGTGATCTACGAATGCCACGTCAAGGGCCTGACGAGACTTCACCCCGGCATCCCGTCCGACATCCGCGGCACGTACCGGGCCCTGGCCTACGACCCGATCATCGAGCATCTCCTGTCGCTCGGCGTGACGGCCGTCGAGCTCATGCCCGTTCACGAGTTCGTCGACGACCGCCGCCTGGTCGAACGAGGGCTGAAGAACTACTGGGGATACAACTCGCTGGCGTTCTTTGCGCCGGATGTCCGGTACAGCTCGACCGGGACGTTCGGCGAGCAGGTCGACGAGTTCAAGTCGATGGTGAAGGGGCTGCACAGCGCCGGCATCGAGGTGATCCTGGACGTCGTCTACAACCACACCGGAGAGGGCAACCACCTGGGCCCAACGCTGTCGCTCCGGGGCGTGGACAATGCCGCCTTCTATCGCCTCGAACCGGAAGACCGCCGCCATTACATGGACTTCACGGGCACGGGCAACAGCCTCAACATGCTGCATCCGCGGACCATCCAGCTGATCATGGACAGCCTGCGCTACTGGGTCATCGACATGCACGTCGACGGATTCCGGTTCGACCTGGCTCCCGTGCTGGCCCGCGAGCTGTACGAGGTGAACCGGCTGTCCTCGTTCTTCGACATCATGCAACAGGACCCGGTGCTGTCCCAGGTGAAGCTGATCGCCGAACCGTGGGATCTGGGCGAGGGCGGGTATCAGGTCGGCAACTTCCCGGTGGGTTGGGCCGAATGTAACGGGAAGTACCGCGACGCGGTCCGGCGGTTCTGGCGCGGCGACTCCGGTGAGATCGCCGAGCTGGCGTCGCGGCTTTCGGGGTCCAGCGACCTGTACGAGGAGAGCGGCCGGCGAACGTACGCCAGCATCAACTTCGTCACGGCGCACGACGGCTTCACCCTGCATGACCTGGTCTCGTACGAGCGCAAGCACAACGAGACGAACGGCGAGGACAACCGGGACGGGATGGACGAGAACTTCAGCCGCAACTGGGGCGCGGAGGGACCGACCGACTCGCCGCGTGTCCGGCGCACCCGTGAGCGCATGAAGCGGAACTTCCTGGCCACGCTGATCTTCTCGCAGGGCGTTCCCATGCTGTTGGCCGGCGACGAGATGGGACGGACCCAGCTCGGCAACAACAACGCGTACTGCCACGACGACGAGATCAGCTGGGTGAGGTGGGACCTCTCCGGGCGGAACCGCCGGCTGATGGAGTTCACCCGGGACTGCCTGCGGATCTTTCATTCGAACCCGGTCCTGCGGCGCCGGAGCTTCTTCACCGGCCGCCCCATCGGGGAGAACGGGATCAAGGACCTCACGTGGATCCGCCCCGACAGTGACGAGATGCAGCAGGAGGACTGGGCGGACCCCGCGAACCACGTCCTGGGGATGCTGATCCACGGCGAGGCCACCGACGAGGTGAACGAGCGCGGCCGTCCGATCTACGGTGAGACGCTCCTGCTGTTGGTGAACGGCGGTGCGCGGTCCCGATACTTCCAGCTCCCGAAGGTGGAGGGTCCGGGCATCTGGCAGGAGCTCCTGAACACGTCACGCCCCGACGGCCAACGCGTGGTGAAGAACTGGGCGGTCAACCTGGTCGCCCACTCGCTGATCCTGCTGCGGTTCACCGAGAGTGCGTGACGTAGGATCCGTCGCATGCCGATCCCGCGCAGCCAGCTTCGGTTGACCGACGACGAGCTCGCGGACCTCCTGGCGACCGAGCGGACCGTTCGGGCCGGGACCGTGTCTCCCGACGGGATGCCGCACGTGGCCCCCCTCTGGTTCGTGTGGCACGAGGGCGCCATCTGGATCAACAACCTCCGCCGGTCTCGTCGCACCCGCGACCTCCGGGCCGGGTCGCCCGTCGCGATGTGCATCGACACCGGGCACGACTATTTCGAGCTCCGGGGGGTCGTCCTCTACGGACGTCCGGTGGGGGTGGGCGAGGACGATCCGGAGATCGACGTGGTCCGAAAGGCCTTCGGGGACAAGTACTTCAACGGGATCGACATCCCCGCGGTGAAGAGCCACCAGTGGCTGCGGATGGACCCCGAGAAGATCGTCTCGTGGGATTTCCGGAAGATCCCGGCGGGACGCGACGGCAGGGCCGAGGCATCGCGCGCCCGGCCCGGCTGACATTCAACCGGTACGCCGGTTCGGTCCTGATCACGGTTTCCGTGCTGATCGTCCTGCACGGCTTCTGGCTATCACCACGATTGACCAACCAGCACGTCGATCAGCTGGCCTTCTGGCTGCCGCGGTGGTGCTTCCTCGGCACGAACCTCGCGCACGGCCACATCGCGACGTGGCTCCCGAACCAGTTCGCCGGAGTGCCCTTCGTCTCGGATCCTCAGTCGGGATGGCTCTCCGCCCCCGCGATGGCGTTGTTCTCGACGATGTCGTGTGCTCGGGCGCTCGGAATCTTCGTCACGCTCCAGCCGATCCTGGCCGGCCTGGGCGTGTACCTGTTCCTTCGGATCGAGGCGGTCCAGCGCCCGGCCGCCACGGTGGGCGGCCTCACGATGGCCCTGATGATCGCGGGGTCCGCCGTCGCTCTGTCCGTGCCGTTCTCCGGAGTCCTGGCGTGGACGGCGCTGGGGGTCGCCGCAACGGCCGGGTACCTCCACGCCGAAACGATCGGGCGGCGATTCGCCTGGCTGGCGGCCACGGAGCTCTGCCTGATGCAGATCGCCGCGGCACACCTCACGGACGGGGTGGTGCTCGGAGGGGGCACGATCGGTCTGTACGCCGTCGCCCGGTCCGTGGCGCAGGTCCGAGCGGGACAGCGGCGCGCCGGGACGGCGGCGCTGATGGTGGTCGCCATGTTCGCGATCTTTCCGCTCCTTGCCGCGGCCGTCCTCATCCCGCGGCTGGCGCTCCTTCCCCGGACGTCGATCGGCCACGGGTACGCCGCCCTGGACCGGCTCGCCCACGAGCTGTCTGGGACGAAGACCGTCCCGCCGCTCGCCGAGGGCGGGATAGGTCCCTGGTGGGGAACGGCGTTTGCCCGAGGCCCCGGCGGATACGCCGGGGCGCTGGCGATCCTTCTGTTGCCCGTGGGCCTCGCCTCCCGCCGATGGCGGCTTCCGGTCGGGGCCTTCATGCTCGCCGGACTGATCGCGTGGGTCCTCAATCTGGACGCCCTCATCACATCCCCCGGGGTTCGGTCCTTCGCCCTGCGGTGGCGCCTGGGTGAGCTGTGGCTCAGGGATCCGTATCGGTTTCGATACCTCCTGCCGCTGGTCCTGGGGATCCTCGCCGGATACGCGGTGCAGGCGTGGCTGGACCGGCCTCGCCCGTCGCGGTCGCCGGACCTGGTCCGCCGGGCGATGTGGTTCGCCCCGTCCGTGGCCGTGTTCGTGGCGTTGCCGCTCCTGTGGGACAGCTCGCCGGGTTCGTACGTGCCGCTCCTGCTCGGATCGATCGTGGCGGTGCCGGTCCTCCTGCTGGCGGGGAAGGGAACCCCGTGGGCCGAGCGGGTCCTGCCGGCCGTGACGGCGATCGAGCTGGTCGCCATCGCCCTGGCGAGCCAGGGCGGACCGGTCCCCAGCCCGCGGCCCCAGGGGACTGCCGCGGCGAATCCAGGCCTGGGCCCGGCCTTTCCGAAGCTGCACCGGCCGACCATCACCCCGGCCGCCTATCTCGATCGCGGTCCGATCGCCCTCGCCATCCGCACGCTCGGGCCGCAGGGCCGCTACGTGTCGTTCGACCCCGCGATCGCCGCCGATCCGGACAACCCCCGGGGATTCCTGCTCTTCCAGCGGCCACGGGACTGGCCGGCGTACGAAAACGGGCGATCGATCCTGTTCGGGTTGGACGAGGTCCAGGGGTACTCGCCCGTTCAGCTCGAGCCGTACTGGTCGCTGGTTCGCCGGGTCGATCGGGCGGCGCCGATCTACTACAACGCCGCGCATCTGCAGGCGCTGCCAGCGTCGGTCCTTCGACTGTTCGGCGTCGAATGGATCATCGCGCCCGTGGCCCCGCCGGTCACGGATGACGTCGTGGCGACGGAGGGTCGGTACAACCTGTACCGGCTGCCCGGTCCGGCACCGAGGGCCTCGGTCCTCTTCTCGTGGCGAACCGTTCAACCGCGAGAAGCGTTGTCGGCCGTCCTGGACGAAACGTTCGATCCGGAGACCGAGGCAGTCGTGGCGGCGGGGCCGGCTCGGCCTCCCGATCCCCCGGCGGACCGAACCGGCACCGGGACGGCGTCCTACCGCCAGGTGTCGCCGAACCACGTGAGGGTCACCGTCGTTACCGACGGCGCGGGCTTGCTGGTGGTCCGAGACGCGTTCGATCGCAACTGGGTTGCGACCGTGGACGGCAGGGAAGAACGGGTCCTGTTGACCGACTACCTGATGCAGGGAATCCCCGTGCCCGCCGGGAGTCACGTCGTCGAGCTGACGTACCGCGACGACGCGGTCGGGGTCGGCCTGCTCGTCTCCGGCCTGAGCTGGGGGGGTCTGATCGCGGCGAGCCTGATCGCGGCGACGACCGCGAGGCGGCGTTCGTCGCCCCGCCGTTCCGCGCCGGGCGTGCCCTGAACCCACCTGTACAGTTGGACGCCATGCCAGGCGACTCTCCGCGGCGCACCGGCGCGTCCGCGCTATGGCCGATCGCCGCCGCGGCCGTCGTGGTGGCCCTGTTCTACGCCGGCCCCTTCGGAACGCGTCCCTTGCGGGTTCCCGTCGCCGACGATTCCTTCTTCTACGTGTGGGCCCTGCGGTTCGTCGGGTCGTTCGGGCTGGCCGATTCCCACCTCGCGGCGCGCCCGGCCTTTCCGCTGTTCGGCTCGACCATCGGGGCCCTCAGCCACGCCTCGCCGTGGGTCATCGCCGTGGCGACGCCTATCGCCATGGCCGCGGGGCTGGCGCTCGCCGGCGGCGCGATCGCCATGCGGTGGGGTGTGGGGCGGAAGGCCGCGCTGTTCGTGGTCCTGGCGGGCACGTCCGCCGTGGTGGCCCGACTGGTCGCCGGGAAGACCGAGAACCTTCTCACACTGTGGCTGATCGCGGCGATCATCGCGCTCGCCCTGTGGGGCGAAGGCCGTCCACGATTCTGGGGGATCGCGGCGTTGTCGGTGGGAGCGGCGATCAGCGAGTGGCCGATCGTCGTGCCGTTCCTCGGGCTCATGATCGCCGCGCGGGTGTGGAACGGGATGAGCCCCACGACCGAGAACGACCGAACCCTGCAGAGCGCGTTGTGGCCAACGTTGCTCGGGCTCGGCGCCGGCCTGGCCATCGTGTTCCTGTGGAACGGAAGCGGCATCGGCAGCGCCATCCAGGTCCTGCCCCCGGACTTCGTGTATCGGCGGCGCCTGTCGAACGAGGTCGCCTACGTGTGGCCTTCCATCACCGTCCCGCTCGCGCTGGCCGGGTGGTGGATCAGCCGCCGTCCTCGCGGCGACCGCGAGCGCTCGATGATGCACCTGTTCAGCCTGTGGCTGCTGGCGACCGTGCTCGCGCTCTCGGTCGGGTACGTGGGGCTTCGGCTCCCGACGTATCGCGCCATCACCTTCGCGCTACCGGTGTCGCTCGCGGTCGCCGCCGCGCCGTTCATCGCCACCCGGATCCGGGGCTATGGCGTGGGGGCCGGCCGGTTCGTGGCGGTGGCAGTAGCCGTCGTGTCGGTCCTGCCCGCCACCGCGCTGTGGTACCGCGACCTCGACGGGCGCACCTCGCTCGACCAGATGTCGCAGTTCGCGCTGGCGGTCCGAATCGCCACGCAGCTGCCTGACGATCAGCCCCCCGTGGTGGTGGTCAACCGACGGGCCGAGCGGGCGTACTTCTATCAGCGGCTGGCCGACACGCTGCTTCCCCCGGATCGTCGCAAGGAGGTCCTCGTGTTCATGGGGACGTCCGAGGATGCGCTGGCCGGGCGCCCCACCCAGGGCCACGGCGCCGACTTCGACGCGCTCACTCGGCAGTTGTTCGTCGACATCGCCCCGGCGCTTCGGGCCGGCGCGCCGATCCTGACCGGACGGAGCCTGGACTATCCGGGGTTCGAAGCCGCGATCGCTGGCGGGGCCAGGCAGATCGGCGGAGGGGACGTCGCGGTGCTGCGCGGGCCGATCCCGCTGGTCGATACCCGCGAGATCCCGGTCGTGCCGATCCGGGACTGGTGGCACGTCTGGCTGATCGCCCTGTTCGCCCTGGTCGCGGTGGCGTTGGCGGGCGCCGGCTGGACGTTCGTCGTTCTCCCCAAGGGACCGTCTTCGGTTCGCGCGATGCTGGCACCCGCCTTCGGCGTCACCTCGCTCGCCGTCGCGTCGCTCATCCTCACGCACGTGGGGATTCGGCCGGCGGGGATCGGCGCGGTGGCGGCCGTTGCCGTGGCCGCCGGAGCGAGCGTCGCGGCCGCGGTGGCCGGCGGCCGGCTTCGGCTGCCCCCCAGGACGTGGATGGGACGAGCCGGCCTGCCACCGGCACGGGGGCGCCGAACGAGCGTTCGCCGGCCGGTGTTGGCCGCGACCACCGGCGTGCTGCTGTTGGTCGGCACCGCGGTCACCGACGCCTCGGCCTCCCGGGCACCGGCCAGGCCTGTGGCGTCGGCGAACCCGGCCCGACCGAACGTGGTCGTGATCCTCACCGACGATCAGCGGTGGGACACGCTCGCCGCCATGCCCCACGTCCGCTCGCTGCTGGGCGGCCATGGGGTCACGTTCAAAAACGCCTTCGTCACCACACCGTTGTGCTGCCCGTCGCGCGCCGGTCTGCTCACCGGGCGCTACTCGCGAAACCTCGGCGTGTACTCCGACCTTCCACCGAACGGTGGGGCCGAATCCTTCGACGACACGTCCACGCTCGCGACCTGGCTGAACGACGCGGGGTACACGACCGGGTTCGTCGGGAAGTACCTGAACGACTATCAGGCGATCCGGGAGCACATTCCGCCGGGCTGGGACGAATGGACCGCCATCGCCAGCCAGCCCGCGGTCAACTATTACGGGTTCACGCTGAACGAGAACGGATCGTTCGTCCACTACGACCGGAGGCCGGCCAACTACTCCACGACGGTCCTGGGCGGAATCGCCACGAGATTCCTGCGCACGGCCAGCCCACCCTTCTTCCTCCATGTCGCCCCCGTGGCTCCCCACGCGCCGGCGATCCCAGCCCGCGAGGACGCCGGCCGCATCGTCACTCCGTTCACGGAATGGTCGCCGTCATTCAACGAAGCGGACGTATCCGACAAGCCGTGGGGCGATTCGCACCCGCGGCTTTCTCCGGCGAAGGTGTCGCAGGCCGGGGACCGTCGCGAGCGGATGCTCCGGTCCCTTCTGGCGGTGGACCGGGCGGTCGGTGAGATGGCCCGCGCCCTGGCGAAGCGGGGCCAGCTCGACAACACCATCATCGTGTTCACGTCCGACAACGGATACTTGCTCGGCGAGCACCGACTGTCCTCGAAGAAGATCTGGCCGTACGAGGAATCGATTCGCGTCCCGCTCGTGATTCGTACGCCGTGGGCGACGAAGGCGTCCGTCGACTCGCATCTCGTGTTGAACATCGACATCGCTCCAACCCTGGCCGAGCTCGCCCGGGTGACGCCGGATGTTCCCCCGGATGGGGTGATCCTCGTGCCGCTTCTCCGCGGCCAATCGCCCCCATGGCGGACGGCGTTCATCGACGAGTTCCTGGGAAGGGACCAGCGATTCAACGGTGGACCGCCTCCGTTCGTGGGGGTGCGCACGACCCGGTATCTGTTCGTCGAGTATCGAACCGGTTGGCGGGAGCTGTAC
>JBHELE010000081.1:0-3232 GCA_046263235.1 Actinomycetota bacterium | reverse complement strand
GTGATCCGGTGCGTGGCTGCCTGGCCTCCACCCAGCACCATCGCGAAGCGGAGCGCGAGGTTCCGGCCCTCCCTGCTGGCGGTCGCTCCCCGAATCGACATCATCCGGATCGATCGCGCCGGGGCCACCACCACGCCTTCGATCCGGACCGGCACCGGCACGTCGGTCACGACGGTCTCGGGCGGACCGAGGACGGTGAGCCGTTGCGGGATGGTCCCCACACCGGGGCGCGGAGCGAGGCCCCTCGCGAGGTCGGCACGGATGGCGTCCAGGATCGGCGCGACCCGGGCGGGGTCCGCGTCCGCGGTCGTCAGGCGAACTGGGAGCCGAGCCGGGTTCGCCACGGTGAACTGGAGCGTCAGGGGTCCGGACGCGGTCCGGCCCGGGCGGACCAGACGGCCGGCCACCGACATCTGCACGCCCACACGGACCGGCAGGCGGTGGGCGACCGCGGCCGGTGCCAGCTCGGTCCGGGAGGCCAGCACCTCTCGCCCGGAGACGAACCCCTGCCACACCGTCGCGCCCTCGCGGAGGCTGGGCTCGGATGCCGATCCGGGGAGCGCTCGGACGCTGGTCCCCGGGCCGGGAACGCCGAAGAAGTAGTCCCCGACCCCGGCGATCACGAGCCGTTGCGAGACGGCGACCGAGATCGGCGCCCCGTTCGGATCGAGCCCCACGTGGACCATTTCGCGATCGGTCACCGTTCCCGGAACGACCGTGCCGGGTAGCTGCACCGGGATCGGCGCGAGCCCGGCGGCCTGGGCCGCGGCGACGGCGTCCCGAACGGTCGGCAGTCGCACCGACGGCGGAGCCTGTGCGGAGGAGGCCGACGGGAGCGCCACGGTGGCGACTCCCAGCGCCACCAGACCGGCGGCGAGGACCGTCCGGCGGGCATTCGTTCGCGGGCCGCCGATGGCGCGGCGCCCTAGGCCGGCCGAATCGTTATCCGGACGTCGGTTCGTCCCTCGCACTCGACCTCGAGTTTGACCTGTCCCGTCGTGTCGCCGCCAGCGAAGTTGACCTCCGCCTCGTCCTCCTCCTGTTCGGAGAACGTCACCTCGTACCCCGCGGCAGGAAACGCGTCCTTGTATTCGGAGTACGCCTCCGAGAGGTCGCTCTCCCAGAACCCCTCGAGGATCGTCGACGGGCCCGCCTCCTTCTCGGTGGTGAGCGTGAGCGCACCGGGGATGGGGAAGTCCGGTGGGAGCGTTGGCTGCTCCGCCAGCGCCGTGGGCGCCGGCGGACACGCCGTTCCGGTGGCCTCACCACCCTGCTGGGTTCCTTCACCGCCCGAATCCGACCCACACGCGACAAGGGCGACCGTCGCCGCGACCGCGAATACCATCATTCGCTTCGACATCGCGTCCCTCCTTCTCCGCCTGCGGAGCGGATCGCTATCTTGTCTGCCTGATGACGTGCAGCGACGCCGACAGCGGATCGTCCGCGACCGGGCGAAACACCATGTCGTGGAAGACGTCGAAGTACACGTCGTCGTCGACCACGCCCTCATGGTTGCTCGCGCTGAACCCGCGGTTGTCGCCGTTCGCACCCTTCACGTCCACCTGGTTCAGGGCCGTCAGGACCTTCGGCCCCGGGCCACCGGCGGTCCTGACGGCCGCGGCGAGCAGGTTCACGAAGTCGTACGGGTACATCGCGTAGTCCGGTGGTTGGAACACGTCCTGGCCGTCGATGGTCTTCACCCCGACGGGGTCCGGACCGAAGGCCTTCTCGTAGGCGGCCTGGAAGGCCAGGAACGGGCCCGGCCCCACCTCCGCCGTCATTCGTCCCGCCGCGAACGTCAGGCCGTCCAACCACTCCGGACGGTCGGCGAGCTCTTGCCGTACGAGCGGGTCCTCACCGGAGGCCGGGGTGTAGATCGGGACCTGCCACCCCGAGGACCGAGCAGCCCGCACGACCTGGGCGATGGTCGAACCGACGCCCCAGACGAGCAGCGCCGTGGCACCGGCGCGGCGGGCCTGCAGGACCTGGGGAGCCGGGTCGTCGCCCGCCCCCACGCCGAGGGCCGCGGCCACCGCCTCCGGGTTGCCGCCGAACGTGAGCTCGAACATGTCGTGCCCCTGTTGGCCGAACCCGGTGTCGTCGTGGATGAAGCCGACCCTGAGGCCCTTCGGGATGATGTACTCGGCGAGCCGGAACCCCATTCCTCGATCGGTGGGGGCGATGCGAAAGACGTTGAGGCGATTTTGCGGATCGACCAGACCCACGCCCCCCTGGTACACGATGCAGATCGGGATGCCCGCCGCGCTGGCCACCTTCCACGAGGCGTCGACACCGGTCCCCTCGTCCACGATGGCGACCGCGCGCCGGGCCACCGCTCGCCGGACGTTGTCGAGCGCACGCTGCGGCGACAGCGCATTGTCGAGGACCTCGACCCGAAGGCGATAGGTTCGGCCCCTGGTCTGGATCCCGCCGCCGCCGTTGATCTGGTCCACGGCCAGGCGGACTCCCTGCTCGATCGTCCTGCCGATGAACGGTGTGCGTGACAGCGGCGCGTTGACCACGATGAGGAGCTCGGCGGATCCTCCGGCGGCGCCGCCGGAGGATCCGCCGCAGGCCGTCACCAGCAGCACGGTGGTGAGAACGAGCGGGCCGGCGGTGCGCATGGGCCGAGATTCTACGGGCGCGCCTTCGACCTCAGACCACCAGCAGCACGCGCAGGGACCTCGGGCCATGCACGCCGTACACGGTGGTCATCTCGATGTCGGACGTGCGTGACGGCCCCGTGATGAGGACGGGACCGGATGAGATCTTGATCGCTTCCTCCACGCCGGCCAGGGCGTCCTCGAGGCCCGGCACCAACCGCTCGATCGGAAGGATGGCCAGGTGCATGGCAGGCAGGAGGCTGGCCACGCGCGGCGCGTCGGCGTCGGGGACGAGCAGGAGCGTTCCCGTCGACGCGATGCCGAGCGCCGCGGACGTGATCCCGAGGTCTGCCCGGGCGGCTTGGTCCCTCCAGGCGGGCGGATCGGGTCGAACGACCGTCGCCCCGGCCGAGTTCAGCCCTTCATCGATCTCATCCCTCCATGGGTCGGCGTCCGACGCGACCACCACGCGGCGATCGGCGCTGAGCTCCCCGGCCACGTCGGCCACCGCCTCCGCGATCGCTCCGCGACCGACGGTTCGGCCGAGCGCGTTGGTCGAGGCCAGCGCGGCGAGGAACCGGTCGGGATCGGCACGACCGTCGCCGGAGGCGGGGGTCGGAGGAAACGCC
>JBHELE010000080.1:0-9049 GCA_046263235.1 Actinomycetota bacterium | reverse complement strand
CTCTTGGCCAGCAGCGCCACGACCTCCTCGTCGCCGCGCCCGACCACGACGGCGCGCTCCTGGCCGAGGAGCTCCTTGATCGTCACGACTTCCCCGATGACGTCGTGATCCAGAACCTTCACCACGTTGAGCGCCTCGTTGAGGATGACCTCCACCCCCTCCCGAAACCGAACGCGTTCGATCTCGGGATCGACATTGACGCGCATCTTTCGACCGGCCGTGAACACGTCGATGGTGTCGTCGTCGTTGTGGCGCAGGTAGACGCCGAATGTCGCCGGGGGTTGGGTGAGCTTCTCGACCTCTTCTTTCAACGCCTCGATGCGCTCGCGCTCTGCCTTCAGAGCCGCGACGAGCTTCTCGTTCTGCCCGGCGGCCCGCATGAGGTCGCTTCGAGTCTGCAGGACCTGCTCCTCCAGCACCTTCACCTGCCGGGGAGAGTTGGACATCCGCCGTCGAAGCAGCGCGGTCTCGTCCTCCAGAAACTTGATCTGCGTCTGGAGCTGGTGGATGTCCTTCTCGTATCGCTCCAGCTGTTCCTGCGGATCCGGTTCTGACGGTCGTTGCGGCATGGCTCCTCCGTGCTGCCCGTGGCCTCGACTATACCCTCGGCACACCAGCCTTCCAGCGAAACACGTGTATTCCCTGTTACATGCCTCTACGAGGTATTCGGATCCCCCGGATGGCCGATTGAGGCCGCGTCCTGACCCCTACGTCCGACGGTCACGAACCCGGTGTGGGCGACCATCCGGTGGTCCGGCCGCACGCTTCGTTCGGTCACGTGCCACGATCGCAGCATCACCTCGAACGTCGAGACCTCCTCGTACCCCGCCGCCTCCATCGCCAGGACGCATTGCTGTACCTGGTTGGTCGTGGGCAGGTACGTCGAAAGGAGGCCGCCGGCGTGCATGGCCTGGGTGACCTCCGAGAGAACCGACCAAGGTTCCGGCAGATCCAGCACGGCCCGGTCGAAGGTCTCTCCGGTCGTGGCCACCTCCCGCACGTCCCCCAGCCGAAGCTCCACCCACGACGGCACCTTCCCCAGGAAGCTCTCGAGGTTGGCCACGGCCCGTTCGTGATGATCCGGCCGCATCTCGTAGGAGACCACCCGCCCATCCGGTCCCGTGGCCCGGGCCAACGCCAGCGTGAGCGCGGCGGATCCGGTCCCGGCCTCGAGCACGGTGGTCCCGGGACCGATGTCCGCGAAGACGAGGATGGCCCCGATGTCCCTCGGATAGACCACCTGGGCACCCCGCGGCATCTTGAGGATGAAATCCGCCATGGTCGGCCGGTAGCAGGCTAGCCGCGCGCCGTTCGTGGAATGCACGATCACGCCCTCCTCGGAGCCGAGGATGAGGTCGTGCGGCACGGCGCCGCCATGGAAGTGAAAGGCCGCCCCGGACTGCAGCTTCACCAGGAATCGGCGTCCCCGGTCGTCGACGAGGAGGACGCGCTCGCCCGCCTCGAACGGGGCGCTCATCGCTTCTGCCGCTCTCCCGCCCGCTCGTACAGCTCGGCGGGCATGACCTCCGGCGACAGTTCCCGGATCACGTCGCGCGGATCGTCGGCCGCGGGCGACCCGAGCCGCTCGCCCAACACCTGCGCCCGGGCCCGGCAGAACGCGCAGAACCGACCGGTCGTGGGCTGGCCACAGCGCTCGCACGGCGTGAGCTCGGCATCGTCTTCGGATCGGAACAGCGGTGCCGCGCGGTCGAGGTAGCCGAACAGGAACGAGGACTTCGTACCCGGTGAGGTTGCCTCCAGGAGGTTCATCGCGCCCTTGTACTTGAGCTGGGTGTTGCCGGCGACGAGGGGGCACTCCTCGACGACGTAGTCGATGCCCTGGAGAAAGGCGTATGCGGCGGTCTCCTTCTCGGACAGCCGGTACAGCGGCTTGACCTTCTTGACCATCCCATCCCGTCCGGCCAGCACCGGGTATTGCCTGGCGATGTGCTCCGTCTGCCATCGCAGCGTGTTTCCCAGCAGCGTGGCGGCCTCGTCATCCAGGTTGTGACCGGTCGCCACCACGTCGAAGCCATGGTCGAGGGCGACGCGATTGAACACGTACCGCTTGGACAGGCCGCACACCGAGCATGTCGAGCGGCTCCCCTTCTGTCCGGCCGTCGGGATGTCATAGCCGTAGTCCAGCCTTAGATCGACGACGAGCAGCGGTGCGTCGCGATCCCGAGCGAAGGCTTCGACCACCTCGCGGGAACGCCCCGAGTACTCGCCGATCCCGAGCCCCAAGTACATCGCCGTGGCGTCGTAGCCGAGACGCATGAGGATGTCCCACAGAGCAAGCGAGTCCTTTCCGCCCGACACCGCGACCATCACGCGGTCACCGGCGTCGAGCATGTCGTGATCCTTGATCGCCCGACGAACCTGCTCCTCGGCGTAGTGGAGGAAGCATTCGCCGCAGAACGCGGCGTTGTGGCGGCGGAGCTCGATGACGGCCTTTCCCCGGCACCGGCGGCATCGCATGCCGCGGCCCGTTCCGGAACCCCCGGAGATCACCGGTCGGATCTCGATGTGATCCTTCGGATCCAGCGGTTCCTCCTTGGTCAACAGCGTCTTGGCTCGGATCACCAGGACGGTATCGGGGTCGATGTCGAGCTGCGCCAGAAGCTCCTTGACCCGTCGGGGACCGTCCACGTCGACCTCGCGGTCGGGATTGCGGAGACGAACGTGCATGACGGGGACAGGCTACCGCAGCGAGCCGGTGCTCCCGGAACGTCTAGGGGTTCACGGGACGCTCGGTCAGCGTCGCCCTGAATGTCTCGGACTCACCGCTCTCGTGCACGACACGGATCGAGACCGTGTCGCCGGGCTGGCGCTCGAGGATGGCGGCCCCGAGGTCATCGGACCCGTTCACTGCCGTTCCCTCGAACTCGAGGACGATGTCACCTTCACGGATCCCCGCCTTGGCGGCGGGGCCACCCTGAACGATCTGGACGACCAGCGCGCCGTGGTCGACGGGGAGCCCGTACTGCGACGCCAGTCCCGGTCCCACCGTCGTGGTGGAGACTCCCAGGTAGGGAGTCGGCGCGTCGGGATGTTCCAGGGCCCGCTCGATCACGGCGCGGGCCGCATTGATGGCGATGGAGAATCCGACGTTCTCCGCTCCTCCGGCCCCGGCCGTGTTGATTCCGACGACGTTCCCCGCCAGGTCCACGAGCGGACCTCCAGAGTTGCCCGGGTTGATGGCGGCATCCGTTTGGAGGACGTCCTCGTAGGTTCTGGTCGCCCCGGCTCCGTTGTTGCCGTTCGGATCCTCCGCCTGGACGGTCCGGGCCAGCGAGCTGATGATCCCCTGGGTGACCGTCGGGCCTCCCGGAAGGGCCAGGGCGTACCCCAGGGCGATGACCCGCTCCCCCAACGCCAGCTGATCGGAGTTCCCCAGCGGAACGGTCGGCAGGTTTCTCCCTTCGATCTTCAGCACGGCGAGGTCGTGTGCCGAATCGCCTCCGATCTGCCGCGCCGAGAAGGTCCTGCCGTCGGGGGGCGGGAGGGTCACGCGGACCCGAACCGCCTGCTCCACGACGTGGAAGTTCGTGACGATGATTCCGTCGGAGCGAATGATGAACCCGGTTCCGACCGCCCTCCCGGGCTGTGAGCCACCGAAGAACGAATCCCGCTGCAGGGTATTCGTCGTGATGTTCACCACCGCTGGCGCGACCTGTTTCACCACTTGGACCGTGATCTCGTTGGACGGGTCGTACGCCGAGTTGGGAGACGGAAGGGACGCCGCGACGCTCGGGGTCTGAGCCGGAGCGGGCGCACCTTCGAGGTCCTCGACGCCCGACGTGATCGGCCCGGCGGTGCACGCGGTGAGCAGGGTCATCCCCGCGACCACTGCGATGGAGCAGCGGCGAAGGAACGTCGAGAGCTTCATACGCCCGATTCTACGGGCGCCAGCTCAACACGAGCTGTGAGCCGGCTGTGATTACCAATAGGAGCGGCGGCTGGCCGGGTGCGGGCGCGTTTCCCTGCCGTGCGACACGCGGCGGTGCCCTTCGATCAAACGCCGGAGCGCGGAACCTCCACCCAACGGTTCTCCATGCCGGTGAACCGGACCCACGCGTCGCGCCACCCCTCGTCGGTCCGAGGAAACCGCTCCATCGGAGCGTCGGGGGACTGACGGTCCCAGATGCCGAAGAAGTCCTGTCCGAAACCGAGGACGTATCGAGTCCCGGAGTGGGTGTACCGAACGGCGTGGTCTTCCATCTAGGAGGCGAGGACGCCGATCCACTGAAGCAAGAACCCGACGCCGAGAAGGCAGCCACCGATGAGGTGCATGACCTTCTCCGTCCGGTGGTGGCCCTGCGTGGCGCCCTCGTAGGACCGGCTGGCCATCAGGATCACCGCGGATCCCCACACGAAGAACAATGATCCGAGGACCGCCAGGACGAGCCCGATCTGTCGCATCCGAAGGGGGGTCATCGGATGAGGACGATATCGCATGCGCTGCGGATCCGGCAGGGAGTGGCGGCGCGGGTTCGCAGGGCACGCGGGTCGCTACCGCGGGCCAAGGTGGAATCCCATCCGGCGGGGGAGGCTCGCCACGAGCGTGGTCAGGGGATCCGTGGTGCGGCCCTCCTCCTCCGACCGTTCACTGCGAACGATGGCCCGCCTGACCAGCCTCGCGCCCATCGACCGGAAGGGCTCCGGGGGGAACCGGCGTGGTCGCATCCCGACCAGGGGCAGGCCCAGGACCGGATCGTCGCGCTTGGTGGACAGGGCGGCCAGCGCCCGCCCGGCGAGATGCGACGGCCCCACGCCGTTCCCGGTGTACCCCAGCGCGTAATGGACGTTCCCGCTCGGCATGGTGCCGACGTACGGAAGGTGCGTCGCGGAGACGTCGATCGGGCCACCCCACGCGTCTTCGATGGGGACGCCTTGGAAGGCCGGAAAGAGTCGCCACAACCCCTCCGCGGCCGAGGTCACCGCGGCGTGGTCGTGCGTGAACATGCGGCCGATCCTCCGGCCACCGCCGGCCCCGCCGCCCCCGCCCCCCGCCAGGACCCGTCCATCGACCGTGGTCCGGAGGTATCGGACAGACGTCCGGAAGTCCGTGAGGCACTCGCCTCCCGTCCATCCGATCTCCTCGAGGAGGGTCGGCGCCGGAGTGGTCAGGACGGCGTAGCTGCTCCACGCGACCAGCGAACGTCCAAAGGCGCTCAGTCCGGCTGCCCACGCGTTGAGGCCGACGATCACGTGCTCCGCGGCGACGGAACCTCTGTCGGTCTCCGCGACGGCGGAGCGCCCGCCCCGAAACCGGCGCACGGGCGTCCCTTCGAAGATCCGAACGCCCCGTTCCAGCAGGACGCGTCGAAGGCCCCGGGCCAACCGTGCCGGGTGGACGGTCGCGGCGTCCGGCGTGAACGTGCCGGCCCGGAACACCGGCGACCGGCATCGGCGCCGGACGTCATCGTGGGAGAGCTCCCTGTAGCGGTCGGCGACCCCGAGGCGAACGGCCAGCTCGATCGAGTCCCTCCACACGTCGTCCTGCGATGGCGTGGTGGCGACCTGCAAACAACCTGCCGGGGTGAACCAGGCGTCGACGCCGTGACCATCGCACCAATCACCGATCGCCCGGACGCTCGATGCGGCGGCGCGGCAGATCTCCAGGGCCGCCTGTTCGCCGAACAGCTCCACCAGCGTCGAGAGGTCATCCCACAGGCCCAGGACGAATCCACCGTTTCGGCCGCTCGGCCCGCCGCCGCAGATGTCGGCTTCCAGGATGACCACGCGAATGCCCGGGTCCTGCTCGGTCAGGAAGTACGCCGTCCACATCCCGGTGTATCCGCCTCCCAGGATCACGACGTCGGCCCGGACCGGTGCCGAGAGCGGCGGACAGGCCTCGCCGGGATCGAGGGCCAAGGCGTCGCGCAGCCACCAGCTGCGGGTCCGGCCCGGCGGAGGAATCCTGTGGGATGGGCGTGTCATCTGGTCGGAGGCTAATCCGTCAAATGAAAGGCCCGCTCCATCACGGAGCGGGCCTTCGCAACGGGAACGAGTTCGAACTACTCGATCGGTCGGACGTTCGCCGCCTGGGGGCCCTTCTGACCCTGCGTCAGGTCGAACTCGACCTTCTGGTTCTCCTCCAGGTTGCGGTACCCGGTCCCCTGGATCGCGCTGAAATGCACGAATACGTCGGGGCCGTCGTCCTGAGAGATGAAGCCGTAGCCCTTCTCAGAGCTGAACCACTTCACAGTGCCGGTCGCCACTCGCAATCCCCTCCTTTCCCGGCCGATTTCGGACTCTCGTCCGCCGGCCTACCGGCTCGCGCCGGTGAGGGAACTGCTCGAAGCTGACCTGCGATGCGGAACCCTCGCCGGAACTCTAGCATCGTTCCGATCGACGCGCCCGGGGTGTCCGGATCCGAGGATCCGACGGTCCCACTCGCCGCCGGGCCCTGGCACAATCGGCTCATGAGCTCCACCACGACCGCACCGGTCGAGGTCGAACGGCCCTCCGACGAGGACGTCGCCCAAACCGACCGCCCGTGGCTGGTCATCGTGTGGAACGACCCGATCAACCTGATGTCCTACGTCACGTACGTGTTCCAGAAGCTGTTCGGCTACAGCCTGCAGAAGGCGACGAAGCTGATGCTCGACGTCCACCACAAGGGCAAGGCCGTGGTCTCCAGCGGGACCCGGGAGAAGGCCGAGTTCGACACGTACCGGCTGCATGCCCACGGGCTGTGGGCGACCATGTCGCACGAGTGAGGGATCCCGGACCTCGGGTACGCCGCACCCGGCGCGGCACCTTCGAGCTGCGACTTCCGCCGGAGGAGCGGGCCATCCTGCGGTCGCTTCCGGCCGAGCTTCGCGATCTGCTCGAATCCGATGACCCCGCGCTGCAGCGGCTATTCCCCGTGGCCTATCCCGACGACCCCGAACGCGCCGCCGAGTTCGAGGAGATGGTTCGGGACGACCTGCTGGCGCAGCGCCGGTCGGCCCTGGACGTCATGGAAGCGACGCTCAACGCGAAGCGGATCGACGAGGACCAGCTCACGGCGTGGCTCGGCGCGATCAACGACGTTCGACTGGTCCTCGGGACCCGGCTGGAGGTGACCGAGGACATGGATCCCGATGACGTCACGTCGGACGACCCTCGTGCTCCGGCCCTGGCGCTGTACTACTACCTCGGGTGGCTGGAGGAGCAGATCGTCGCTGTGCTCGCCGAAGGGATCGATGCGAGCGGAGCCGCCGAGGACGGCTAGGCAACCGTCCGGCCAGCCCGTTCCACGCGCCCGCGGTCACGCCGGGTGCTGCTCCACGACCTCCTCGATGGTCCGGGCCAGGAGATCGAGGCCCGAGATCACGGCCAGTCCGAGGAGCGCCTCGTGCCATTCTGTGAGTGGCAAGGTGTCGAGCATGTGCTTGATCTCGCCGCTGTGCTCGGGGTCGAGGTCGCCATGCTCGACCATCGTCCGGAAGGCCTCCCGCGGATATCCGGTCCGCGCGATCAAATCGCCGATGATCTCGTCCGTGGGCGGGAAGCCCTCCATGTACGAGAGGTAGCCCAGGACCGCCACCGGATGCACGTGGAGGGCCCAGTAGTTCTGCGCTCCGACGAACTCGGCCACCGTCGGCGACGGCAGCCTGGCCCAGACGTCCGCCCGGCTCACACCGATGATCTCGAGGTCGTCCAGCAGCCAGTCGTCGTGATGGAGCTCCTCGACGATGTGCCGCTCGAAGTACGGAACGAGGTCTCGCGCGACGGCGTCGCTGTCGGCCCGCCGCGCCGCCTCGTCGCGGGCTCGTTCGAGCAGCGGCACGGTTCCCCGAATGATCTGGTGGTTGAGGATCAGGTAGTCGACGTGGACATCACGGATCCGCGGGTGTTTGAAGTACGCCGTGAACGCCGCGCCGAACCGCCCGTCGGCGAGCCCGATCTTCGCCCAGAGGCGTTTGCTCGGCGTGGTGAGGTCGAGAGCTTCCAGGTCGATGGCCATCTAGGCACCCGAGGGGGCGCTCAGACCATCTGAGCCTTCATGGGGCCGCTCACGCCGAAGTCTGTTGCCGCGTCGCGACCCTTCTTCATCGCGCTCAGCTCGCCGGGGGACAGGGTCGCCAGGGTGTCCGCCACGTTCTGGGGCGGGGACGACAACCCGTTGTCCCTCAGCCACTTCTTCGCAGCGGCAAATCCCTTCTTGTGCTCACTCTTGAACTTCCTGAATTTCGCCGGGTCCGCCGCCAGCGCGTCGATCAATTGCTCAACCGGTCCGGGCACCGCATCCCCCTTTCGCGAGGAGGGGTCGTCGTATCCCGTTCCCACGCTCGGTGTCAAGTCCGCCGCCTTCCCTCTCCCGCTGAGTGACGGAATCGGGAGAGAATCCGATCTGCATGGGACAGACCGCCCCCCCGACCGAGACCCGCAAGGTCGTCACCGTCCTCTTCGCCGACGTCACGGGGTCGACCGCGATCGGGCACGACCTCGATCCGGAATCGTTCCGCCATCTCATGACCCGTTACTTCCACGAGATGCGGACGGTCCTGCAGCGCCACGGCGGGGCGGTCGAGAAGTTCATCGGGGACGCCGTCATGGGGGTGTTCGGCGTCCCCCGCCTTCACGAGGACGATGCGCTCCGAGCCGTTCGCGCGGCCGTCGACATGCGGGAGGCGCTCCGAGGCCTCAACGAGGAGTTCGAACGGATCTGGGGCATTCGGATCGTGATTCGAATCGGCGTGAACACCGGGGAGGTCGTCGCCGGCGACGCCGCCCAGGGCGAATCGTTCATCGCGGGAGATGCCGTCAACGTCGCGGCGCGGCTCGAGCAGAATGCCGACCCCGGCGACATCCTGGTCGGCGAGGCCACCTATGCCCTGGTGCGCGATGCGGTCGTGGCGGAGTCGGCGGGGCCGCTGACGGTCAAGGGAAAGGTCGAGCCTCTCGCTGCCTGGCGCGTCATGGACGTCGTGCCGGGAGCACCGGGATGGGCCCGCCATCTCGACTCGCCGTTGGTGGGCCGCGACCGCGAATTGCGGGTGCTGGACAAGACCTTCCAGCGAACGCTACGGCGGCGCACCTGCTAGCTGGTCACGAT
>JBHELE010000079.1:0-3906 GCA_046263235.1 Actinomycetota bacterium | reverse complement strand
GCCGGACCGGGAGAAGATGAAGGATCTCCAGCCGGCCTTCCTGAACCCCATGTACGAGGAGATGTTCCCCGGCCGGATCAACTGGACCGTGACCGCGGGGAACTCCTCGCAGATCTCGGATGGCGCGTCCGCCGTCGTGATCGCCAGCGCGGAGAAGGCGAAGGAGTTGGGCCTGACCCCGCGGGCCCGGTTCGTGTCGTTCTCGCTGGCGGGCGACTCGCCGATCCTCATGCTGACCGCGCCGATCCCGGCGACGCAGAAGGCGCTGGCGAAGGCGGGGCTCGAGCTGCTGGACGACATCGAGGTCGTGGAGATCAACGAGGCGTTCGCGTCGGTCGTGCTGGCGTGGCAGCGGGAGCTGAAGGTCCCGGACGACTGGTTCGACGATCACGTCAATCCGAACGGCGGCGCCATCGCCGTCGGGCACCCGCTCGGGGCGACCGGCGCCAAGCTCATGACGACCATGCTGCACGAGCTGGAACGGCGGGGCGGTCGCTACGGCCTGCAGACGATGTGCGAGGGCGGCGGCATGGCGAACGCCACGATCATCGAACGTCTCGGGTAGCCGCCTCCGCGCCCATGGCGCCGCCCGTGACGGGGGTGGGGACCTGCGGCCTTCGGCGGTTCAGCGAGGCACCGAGCCCGCCGAGAACGAAAGAAAGCCGTGGGCTCCGTTCGTCTCCGCCGCTGGTCTGCCACGACGGCATTCGTCGCCGCCTTGCTGGTGCTGGGCGCCTCCGGCGCGGTGGGCGATGCATCGACGCCGAGCTTCGCCACGCCGCAGTCACGACTCGATGAGCTGAGACGTCACATCGAAAGGACCGAGCGGGACGCGGCCCGCCTCCACGAGGAGCTGCTGTCGTCGGCACGGCGCGTCTCGGAGGCCGAAGGAGAGCAGGCCGAGCTGCTCACCCGGATCGGCCTGGAGCGCGACCGACTCGACGCCGCTCGGGTCGCGTACCACGAAGCGAAGGAGCTCCTCGACGACCGGGTCCGCGCGGCCTACATGGGCGGGCCGGGGACCGTCCTCGAGGCGGTCCTCGGCGCGCCGACGCTCGGCGACCTCACCCTCGTCCTGGAGACGCAAGACCGCCAGGCCGCGGACGACCGGGTCCTGGCCATTCGTACCGGAGACCTCGAACGAGCCGCCGCCGAAACCGAACGCACGGTCTCCGCGCTCCTGACCAGACAGTCCTCCCTGCTGGACGCCCTCGACGACCGCCGAAGGAGCCTGGCCGACCGCTTGACCGCGCAGAGGCGGTTGATCACCGAGCTGACCGCGGCACGGGCCGAGCTGGAGCTCCTGGCCCGGCGAACCCACATGCGATCGGGCCGACCGACGGGCATGACGATCGGCTTCGAGGAATGGGCGACGCGCTTCCTCACGGAGCTGGCCGTGCCCGTGTGCCGGTACAACCAGATCGCGGTGGTGGCATGGGAGACGGCCGAGTACACCGCGGCGGCGTGGAACCCGCTCGCGACGACGCTCGACATGCCGGGGGCGACGGACTTCAACTCGGCCGGCGTGAAGAACTACCGGTCGCTCGACCAGGGCCTCCGGGCGACCGTGTCCACGCTCCTCAGAGGAGTCACCTCTTACGGGTACGGAGCGATCATCGCCGCCCTGGCGAACTGCGAGGATCCCGCCGTGACGGCCGAGGCCATCGCGGCCTCCTCCTGGTGCCACGGATGCGCCGGCGGCCACTACGTCACGGCGCTGATCCCGGCGGTCGAGGAGTCGTTCGGCGCCTAGGGTCCTGGCGCACCGCGACGAGAACCCAGCCGGATCGAGCTCCCGGACGGCTACGCTTGGAACGTGCCCACCTGGCTCACGATCGTCATCGCCGTCGTGCTGTTCGTGGTCATCGGCGTGGGAGGGATGGCCTTCCTCCGCGGGATCGCGGCCGCGCGTCCTAAAGAGCGGATCGATCCCGAGGACGTCGAGGCGCTCGACGTGTACTTCGTCTGCGCCGAATGCGGCACGGAGTACCAGGTCACCCGGCTCGGCGAGATCCAGGTCCCGCGCCACTGCGGCGAGCCGATGGCGGTGGCGCGAAGGCCCCGGCAGGACCCGCTCAACAACTGACGCCGCTCACCCGTCTGCGATCTCTTCGGCCTTCTCCCGAAGCTTCTTGAAGTCCTTCCGCGGACGGTCTTCCGGAACGAGCCCGTCGGTGCTCTTGAATCCCCAGCCGGAGAACCTCACCCCGACCCGGCCATACACCCGTCGGAGCGTCCCGCCGCAACGCGGGCACGCGCCCGGGGGTCCCGACCCGATGGGCTGGACCTCCTCGACGGCCTCACCACACGAACGGCAGCGGTACTCGTACACCGGCATCAGCGGGACCCTTTCAGTACCACTGTGTCGCCAGCAGAAAGCCCGTCGCGATGAGCCCGAGCCCGCCCAGGAGATAGAAGTTGTTCGTGACGTCGGACACGACCCAGTCGAAGAAGGGGAACGTGAATCCCGGCATCAGGTCCATGTAGTTCAGCACGATCACGATGACCCCGCTGAACATGAGACCGAGGATCAGCCCTCCGAACCAGCGCGGGCTGGAGCGCCGCTTGCTCTTCCGCTGCACGGCCGGCCCGCCATACCGCCGCTTCGGCTGCGGCCTCGATCTCGACTTCGGCATCGACCCTCAGAGTCTAGGGGTCCGCGCCGGGGAGGAGCGTCAGCGTGCTCTCGGCGTTGGCCTCGACCGCGGGCCGCGTGAACGGCAGAGGGTGATGCTGGCCGGAGATCCACAGCGGGAACAGGTCCTTGAAGTGGGGGCTGGCCGGGTTCGCGGACTGGCCCACCGTGTGCGTCCCCACCGAGGCGTCGAGGTCCGAGAGGTCGATGATCTGGCGCCACGAAGGGATCACGACCGCGTTGTACGAGCCGCTGTCGGGCTCGAACAAGCCCTGCTGCACGGTCTGCTCGTCGCCGCCCAGCGGCGCCTCCCCGGCGGTGAACAGCTCGGCGAGGTCGGGGATCATCGCCAGCTGCCCGGCGAACCGCACGCGGTGCAGGTCGCCCCACCGCCATGTCTCCATGTCGGGGCCCAGCCGTCCGATCAACTCGTCCAGGGCGGAATCGAGGGCCGACCGAAGGACGCGGTCACGTGCCTCGACCCCGTCCTCGCCGAACCACTCGGCCGACGGATAGGACAGGAGCTGTGCCAGCACCTGGTACTGGAAGGTGTTCGTCCACTCCCGCACACCGAAGTAGTGCGAAAAGAGCTCGGGCCCCAGGCGCGGTCCCAGGATCGCCTTGGCCACGTGCAGGCACCACAGTTGGTACAGCGCGGCCGCAGCGGAGTCGGCCGCCATGTCGTGGTTCCAGTTCGCCAGTAACTGGACGGCCTGCTTCTGGCGGTCATCGGCCGCTTCGACCTGCAGCAGCCGCGGCAGGAGCTCGCGAGCGGCGAGGGAGACGGTGTCGGTCTGGATGGCTCGAAACGACGCCTCGTCGTGGGTCGGCGTGCCGGTGATCAGCTCGACGATCCGCCGGGCCCGGAACGGTGGAAGGAAGTCCTTCCCGAGCACGTACGGATACGCGTCGTCGTGGGGACGGTTGTTCGCCGTCGCCACATATCCCTCGGTGGGGTTGTAGGACCACGGGAGCTCCTCGAACGGGACGTACCCCTGCCATTCGTACTCGTCGCTCCATCCCGGGACGGGGAGCGTCCCGTCGCCTCGTGGCCGAATCGGGTGGAGCCCCGTGCATTGATAGCCGATGTTTCCGTCGACGTCGGCGTACACGAAGTTCTGTCCGGGGCAGTCCCACCCGGACGCGGCGGCCCGGAACTCCTCGAAGTTCGACGCCGTGTTCAACCGGTGGACGGTCGAGGGCTTGACGCTCTCCTCGAGCCCGACGAATCGCAGCGCGTACGTTTCCTCGATCGCGCCCTGGACCACGCG
>JBHELE010000078.1:0-9879 GCA_046263235.1 Actinomycetota bacterium | reverse complement strand
CGTGAGTCGTGCGGCCCCGGCGCGGCCTCGGGATGGTACTGCACGGAGAACGCCGGAACGTCCAGGCACCGAAGACCCTCCAGCGTGGCGTCGTTGAGGTTCCAGTGGGTCAATGCGACCCGTCCGAATTCCGTCTCCACGACCGGGGCGCCGGCGCCAGAGCGGGGGTTGGGCGGGGACTGGCCCGCGGAGGCGTCGGCGCCCGGATCGGGACTGGGGGATGGGGACTGGCCCGCGGAGGGATCGCCGCCGGCCTTCCGACTCCACCCCTGTGGGTCGACTGCGAAGCCGTGGTTGTGGCTGCTGATCTCGATGCGACCCGTTTCGAGATCCTTCACCGGCTGGTTGACCCCGCGGTGACCGAATTTGAGCTTGTAGGTCCGTCCCCCCAGGGCCAGTCCGAGCAGCTGATTGCCCAGGCAGATCCCGAAGACCGGGATCTCGCCGAGCAGGCCGCGCAGCGCCTCCACGCCGTACGTGGTCGCGGCGGGGTCGCCGGGCCCATTCGACACGAACACGCCGTCGAAGCGGCCCGCCAGGACCTCGCCCGGGGACGTCCGGGCCGGGAACACGGTCGCGTCGCACCCCCCCGCGGCGAGCAGCCTGAGGATGTTTCGCTTGATGCCGAAGTCGTACGCCGCGACGCGGAACACCCGGCCGTCGACGGGCTGGGCCGGACCGACGATCGCCCGCGCCTCGTACGGCTCCGCCGTGGCCGCCGAGGCCGCCAGGTCGGCTCCCTCCATTCCGGGTTGGCGGTGAACCCTCTCCAGCAGGGAACGCTCCTCGAGATCGACGGTGGAGACGCCTGCCCGCATCGCTCCGGCCGATCGGATTCGAAGCGTCAGCCGCCTCGTGTCGATCCCCTCCACGCCGACCACGCCGGCGGCCGCCAACTCCTCCGCCAGCGACCGCTCCGCCCGCCACGAGGATGTCCGTCGGCTCGCCTCGCGAACCACGAACGCGGCGACGCGGACACGGTCCGATTCCGGATCGTCGCCGTTCACGCCGTAGTTCCCCTGGTGCGGATACGTCATCGTGACGATCTGCCCGGTGTAGGACGGGTCGGTGAGCACCTCCTGGTACCCGCACATCGCCGTGTTGAACACGGCCTCCCCGAAGGCCTCGCCCTCCGCCCCGAACGCCGAGCCCCGGAAGGAGGTTCCGTCTTCCAGGACCAGGAGCGCCTCGGTCATCGTGTGGGCTCGCCGTCGCGCACGGTGAACTCGCCGCGCACCATCGTGTGCAGGACGCGACCACGGAGGCGCTGCCCGGCGAACGCCGAATTTCGTCCCATCGAGAACATCCGGCGCTCCCCGACCACCCACTCCGCCGAGGGGTCGAACACCACGAGATTCGCCGGGCGGCCCGGCGTGAGGGGACCGCCATGGTCGCCCAGCCCGAGGATGTGGGCGGGCACGCTCGACATGCGGCGGATGGCGGACGACAGATCGATGACGCCGGGCTCGACGAGCTCGGTCAGCACCACGGCGAGGGCCGTCTCCAGCCCGGTCGTCCCGGGCGGGGCCTGGTCGAACTCCTGTTCCTTCTCCTCCGGGGCGTGCGGAGCGTGGTCGGTGGCGATCGCGTCGAGCACGCCATCGGCCAGGGCCAAGCGCAGCGCGTCGCGGTGCTCCGCCGAGCGCACCGGCGGGTTCACCTTCAGGTTCGTGTCGTAGGAGACGAGGTCGGCGTCCGTCAGCGTTAGGTGGTGGGGCGTGACGTCCGCGGTCATCGGTTGCTTGCGGGCCATGGCCGCACGGATGAGCTCGATGGTCTGCGCGGCGGAGACGTGGGTGAGATGCAGACGGCCACCGCTGAGCCTGGCCAGCGCGATGTCCCGGGCGGCGACGATCTCCTCGGCCTCCGCCGGGTATCCGGCCAGACCCAACAGCGCGGAGTACTGACCCTCGTGCATCTGCCATCCCTCGGTCAGGGCTTCGTCCTGAGCGTGCTGGCAGATCACGACGTCGAACGCCTTCGCGTACTCGAGGGCGAGTCGCATCACTCGAGAGGACTGCACGGACCGGCCGTCGTCGGTGAACAACCGCACGCCGGCCTCGGCCATCTCACCGATATCGGTGAGGGCCTCACCGGCCAGGCCTCGCGTGATCGACCCCGCAGGAACGACGTCGCACAGCCCCGCCTTGTCGGCGAGGTTCCGAACCTCCCCGATCACCGCGACGTTGTCGGCGACCGGGTCGGTGTTCGGCATGGCGCAGATGGCGGTGAACCCGCCGGCGGCCGCGGATCGTGTTCCGGTCTCGATGGTCTCCTTGTGCTCGAACCCGGGCTCGCGCAGGTGGGTGTGGAGGTCGACCAGCCCGGGAGCCATGACGAGGCCGTCCGCGTCGATGACGGTCGACCCGGCCGGTGTCGACGCGTCTCCCACCGCCGCGATCGACTCGTCGTCGACGGCGACGTCCGTGACGGCGTCGTGGCCGGACGCCGGGTCCACCAGTCGAACGCCGCGAAACAGGATCTCAGGCACGGGCCGACGCCTCGGTCGGTCCCGTGCCGCCCGCGCGGTCCGCGACGGCGGATCCGTCCGTCGACCGGCCGGCGTCGGATGCGCCGCCCAACATCAAGTACAGCAGCGACATCCGCACGGCGATCCCGTTCGTGACCTGATCCGTGATCACGGCTCGCGGAAGGTCCGCGACGTCGGAGGCGATCTCCACGCCGCGGTTCATCGGGCCCGGATGCATCACGAGCGCGTGGGCGGGAAGCTGCTCCACCCTCGCCCGGCTCAGGCCGAACAGGCGGGTGTACTCGCGGACGCTGGGGAAGAACTGCTGCCGCTGCCGCTCCCGCTGGACGCGCAGCATGTAGCACACGTCGAGCTTCGGGAGGACCGCATCGATGTCGTGCGAGACCTCGACCCCCCACCCGGCCGCCTCCGGAGGGATCAGCGTCGGCGGCCCGACCAGGGTGACCTGGACGCCCATCCGGGTCGCGGCGAACGAGAGGGACCGGGCGACCCGGGAATGCCGGACATCCCCGACGACCGCCATGCGCAGGCCGTCGAAGTTCGGGAAGTGCTCCCGGATCGTGAACAGGTCGAGAAGGGCCTGGGTCGGATGCTCGTGGGTGCCGTCGCCGGCGTTCAGGACGCTCGCCGTGACCCATCGGGACAGCGTCTGCGGCGCCCCGGACGAGGAGTGCCGGATCACGATGGCGTCCGCCCCCATGGCCTGCAGCGTCAGCGCGGTGTCCTTGAGGCTCTCGCCCTTCGACACCGACGATCCGCTCGTGGAGAAGTTGATGACGTCGGCCGACAGCCGCTTCGCCGCGACCTCGAACGAGATCCGTGTTCGCGTCGAGTTCTCGTAGAACAGGTTCACCACGGTCCGGCCCCGGAGGGCCGGGACCTTCTTGATCACTCGGGTCCCGACCTCACGGAAGCTCTCCGCGGTCTCGAGGATCCTCACGACGTCCTCGCGGGTGAGCTGGTTCACCGACAGCAGGTGTTTGATCATGCTGGCTCCCTCTGCTTCTCCCCCACCACCACGGCGTCTTCGCCGTCGACCTCCGACAGGAGGACCCGAACCTCCTCGTCCGTTCTCGTCGGAACGTTCTTTCCGACGAAGTCGGCCCGGATGGGAAGCTCCCGGTGTCCGCGGTCGACCAGGACGGCCAGCTGGATGGCCTCGGGCCGTCCGAAATCCACCAGGGCATCGAGCGCCGCCCGAATGGTTCGTCCCGTGTACAGGACGTCGTCGACCAGCACGACCGTGGAACCGGTGATGTCGAACGAGATCCGGGTCTCGTGGACCTCCGGGGCCTCGGCCCTCATGCCGATGTCGTCGCGGTAGAACGTGATGTCCAGGGCTCCGACCGGCACGTCGACTCCTTCGATGCGTGTGATCTCGCCGGCCAGACGCCGAGCCAGATCGTCGCCCCGGGCGGCGATCCCGACCAGGACGATGCGCCCGGCCCCCTTGTTTCGTTCCAGGATCTCGTGAGCGATCCGGGTGACCGCGCGCTTGATCTCGGCCGGGTCCATGAGGCGGGCCTGCTCGACGAAGCGGGTCATCGCGCGGGCCCGGACATGAAAAGGCTCCGCGCGCTGCGCGGAGCGTGTCGGTGCGTCAAGCCGCTCGCTTCTCCTTTCCGGCCTCACGGGACCGGACTTAAAGGGTCGGACGTTCGAGGCTCAGGATACCGACGGCCGGGCTCGTGTCAACCGACCGGTCGTCGCCATTGACGGCGACGCGCGCCTCGGTTGCCCTTGAGCAGCGAATCCAGGTCAGGCATTGGTTCCTCCATCCGTGGCGACGACGACGTGCCGTCCGTGCATCAGGCTATGGTCCGCGGATGATCGCCGCGGCGGTACGAGGTTGTCTGCTCGGTCTGGCGCTGGGCGACGCTCTCGGTGCCCCGTTCGAGTTCCGGCGGTCCACGGAGATTCCCGACCCGATACCGGCGCTCGAGCTGCCGTGGAGGGGCGGGCCTCCCGGCTCGACCACCGACGACACGGCGATGGCTCGAAATCTCGTGACAAGCCTCGTCGAGCGCCGGGGATTCGATCGCGAAGACCTGATGGCTCGACATCTGAAGTGGTTTCGGTCCAGCCCACCGGACGTCGGGTCGCTGACTCGTCGGGTCCTTCGAAGGGTCGCCGCGGGCACGCCGGCGGAGGAGGCCGCTCGCGCCGTGTGGGAGGAGCGCGGACCCGAGGTCTCGGCGGGCAACGGATCGGTGATGTACTGCGCCCCGCTCGGGGCGGCGTACGCCCGGCGGCCCGACGAGCTGCTCACGCTCGGCCCCCAGCTCTCGGCGCTCACGCACCACGATCCCCGGTGTCAGACCGCCGTGGTGGCCGTCACCCAGGCGGTCGCCGCCGTAACCCGGGGGGAAACGCCACGGTCCGCGGTACGGGTGGCGATCAGCACCGTCCTCGATCGAGACGGCGGCGAGGAGCTCGAGTACCTCGTCGATGCCGCCGGTACGACGCGGCCGATCGACGGACCCGATCAGGGGTTCTGTCTGTTCACCGCAGCAGCCGGCCTGCAGGCGCTGGCTCGGGGCGACGGCTTCGAGCCGGCGCTTCGTCACGTCGTCGCGCTCGGCGGCGACACCGACACGAACGGCGCCGTGGCGGGCGCCCTGGTCGGCGCGGCCGAAGGGGCGAGCGCGCTCCCACGCACGTGGCTCGCGCGGCTCCTCGACGCGGACCAGATCGAGCGCGAGGCGGAAGGTCTGATCGCCCTGGCCGAGGCCACATGACCGCGACGCTGAGCCGAGGGCGCGTCGTAGTATCGAGCCGGCGGAAAGGAGCAAACGATGCCGGCTGGAGCTGAGTGGTTGATCGTCGCGGGGGTCGTGGTGCTGCTGTTCGGCGCGAGGAAGCTCCCGGAGCTGGCTCGGTCCCTCGGTCGGTCCAGCCGCGAGTTCAAGCGAGGGCTGAAGGAGGGCGAGGGCGAAACCGACGAGCCCGCCAGGACGCCCGAAGACACGTCGACCGAAACGTAAGGTTCGTCTTCAACCCGTCCGGATCGGTCCCGCCGTCGGGCCGGACTGCGGCGACGGGCCCTGGCAGAGAGAGGCTCTCGTTGGCGAACCTGATCTACTCCGTGATCGCGTCAGTCGACGGGTACATCGCGGATCGGGATGGCGCGTTCGATTGGGCCAAGCCCGACGACGAGGTCCACACCTTCATCAACGACCTCCAGCGGCGGGTCGGGACGTACCTGTACGGCCGCCGGATGTACGACGTGATGGTGGCCTGGGAGAACCTTCCCCGGCTGGGGGATCAGCCGGCCTTCATCCAGGAGTTCGCCCGGACATGGCAGGCGGCCGAGAAGGTCGTGTACTCCAAGACCCTCGATGCCGCGTCCAGCGCCAAGACGCGAATCGAACGGGACTTCGACCCTGAGGCGGTCCGGCAGATGAAGACAGCAGCTCGGGACCTCGCCATCGCCGGTCCGGGCCTCGCGGCGCAGGCATTCGCGGCGAACCTGGTCGACGAATGCCACCTGTTCCTCGCGCCCGTCGTGGTTGGAGGGGGCACGCCGGCCCTAACCGGCGCCGTTCGGCTGCCGCTCGAGCTGGTGGACGAACGCCGCTTCGGCAACGGCATGGTGTACCTCCGGTACCGCGCGGCGACGCCCGAACGTTTCCCCGGTGAGTCCTAGCCTTCGTCCCGAGACGCCAGCTGTCCGGCATCACGCTCCCGGGCGATCCGGCCCAGCACGCCGTTGACGAACCGACCGGAGTCCTCGGTCGAAAGCTCGGCGGCTACCTCGACCGCCTCGTTGATCGCGACCGCCGGGGGCACGCCGGCCCCGATCTCGTAGCACGCCACCCGCAGGATGGCCCGATCCACCGCGGCCATGCGGGGAACCGTCCACCCCTCGAGGTGATCGCCGAGAAGGGCGTCGATCTCCTTCATTCGTTCGGCCACGCCGGACACGATCTCTTCGGTGTACTCGGGGATGCGACGTCCGGACGCCCGCCACGCCTCCATCACCGCCCGGGGGTCGTCGGCGGTCAGATCGGCCTGGAACACGATGTCGATGGCGTGGCGGCGGGCCGACCGCCGCTTGGCATGGCCACGGGCCGGTCGCTCCGCGTCGGGACCGGACCGGGCGCCCACCCCTATTTCTCGCGGGTGAGGTATTCGCCCGATCGGGTGTCGACCTTGATCTGGTCGCCTTCCTCGACGAACAGCGGGACCTGGACCGTGAGCCCGGTCTCCACCGACGCCGGCTTCAGCGCGCCCGAGACCCGGTCGCCCTTCACGCCGGGATCCGTCTTCACAACCCGAAGGACGACGGACGCGGATAGCTCCACGCCCAGGGCGGCGCCCTCGTGCATGGCCACGACGCCCGTTGCTCCCTCGGTCAGATAGTTGGCGGCGTCTCCGACGACGGCGCTGGGAACGTGGTGCTGGTCGTAGCTCTCGGTGTCCATGAAGACGAAGTCGTCGCCGTCGCGGTACAGGTACTGCATCTCCTTGCGCTCCACGATGGCCAGGCCCACGTTCACCCCGGCGTTGAACGTGCGGTCGATCACCGCGCCGCTCTTCACGTTGCGAAGCTTCGTCCGGACGAACGCGCCGCCCTTGCCCGGCTTCACGTGCTGGAACTCGATGATCTGGTAGAGCGTGCCATCGAGATCGAGCGTCATGCCGCGCTTCAGGTCGTTCGTCGAAACGCTCACCGGACAACGCCCTCCCGTCGCGTCACAGCACGAGCAGGTCGCGCGGTGTGCGAGGGATGGCCCGGCAGCCGGCGGCCGTAACCTCCACCATGTCTTCGATCCGGACCCCACCGAGGCCGGCCACGTACACACCCGGCTCGACGGTGACGACGGCGCGCTCCGGGACCACCGCCCGGCTGCCCGCGCGCAGGATGGGACCCTCGTGGATCTCCAGGCCCACGCCGTGTCCGAGGGAATGAACGTAGTGCTTCCCGTACCCCGCGTCGGCGATGACGGTTCGGGCGGCCGCGTCCACGTCGCCCGCCACCGCCCCAGCGTGGAGCGCATCGATACCCGCCTCTTGGGCCCGCCGGACGATTCCGTGGATCTCCTCGAGCCGCGACTCCGGCGGCCCGAATGCGACCGTCCTCGTCATGTCCGAGTGGTACCCGTCCACCACGCATCCGAAGTCCAGCTTCACGATGTCTCCGCGCGTGAGCGGCCGGGGGCCCGGATGATGGTGTGGCTCCGCGGCGTTCTCTCCGAACGCCACGATCGTGTCGAACGCCACTCCGTCGGCGGCGGCCTGGCGCATGGCGAAGTCGAGCTCCAGCGCGACCTGTCGCTCCGTCATGCCTTCAGCGAGCTTGCCAACGATTATCTGGAAGGCCTGGTCGGCTATTTCCTGCGCGGCGTCCAGCGACGCGACCTCGTCGGGGGACTTGGTACATCGGAGGCGTTCGACCTCCTCCTCGGTCGGCACGAGCTCGACCCCGTCCGCCAGTCGTGAGTACGTTCGGTGGCTCACGGCAGCGGATTCGAAGGCGACCCGACTGACACCGAATCGCTCGCAGGCGCGGGCGAAGGCCGGACCGAACTCACCGGAGTAGATCTCGCGCGGAATGTCGGGCACCTCGTGCGCCGCCTGCTGGTCGTAGCGGCCGTCCGTGAACAGCACCCCATCGGACGATGTCACGAGGAGCTGCGCGTTCGACCCGGAGAAGCCGGTGAGGTACCGAACGTTCGGCAGATGGGTGACCAGAAACGCCTCGGCTTGCAGCTCATCCAGGCGAGCGGCGAGACGCCGGCGGCGATCGGGATGGTCCACGGGGGGCGATCATAGCGAACGCCCCGATCGGCGAAGAGGACCGGATCGTGGTGGGCCGGGGCTCCTCAGCCTCCCGAGGCCGGCTGGACGCAGAGGCGGAACGGCTGATCCCGCCAGGCGAACTGCACGCACGGATCCGCGAACGACACCAGCACGTAGTCGTCGAAGAAGTTCTGTCCCGCCGCGGCGACGTAGGTGGTCCCCTCGACGCTCACGTGGGCCTTCTTCTTCCCATCCTGCTCGAAGACGTCCTCGAGCTCGACCAGCTTGCCACCGACCACCGCGCTGGCCGGTCCCGCCGGCGTCTCCACCGGGGTCGGCGCGGCCGGCGGCGCGCTCTTCGGCTCGCCGGAGTTGGCGCTGGCGAGTGGCTTGAAGGGGTCGACCCCACGAAACACCAGCTCGGCGGCCGGCGTGGGCGACGGTTGCACGGACGGAAGCGGCGCAGGGGTGTCACCCTGGGGCGCGGTGACGCTGCGATCGTTCGCCGCATTGTCGTTCGACCGCCCCACGAAGAACGTCGTGAACAGGGCCAGGACCACGGCCACCGCGGCGACGGCCCCCAGGATCTTCAGCGTCCGCTTCTCACGTTCGGTTCTCGCCATCACTCACGCTCCAGGGGTCGTTCCGGTCGACGTCGTCGCGGCGGGCGGAGCGGCGACGGCTTCGGTGTGCCCGGGCTGCGACCCGGGTCCGGCGCTCACGTCGGTCGTGTAGAACTCTGCGGACACGTTCACCTGCAGCTGCGGGACGCCGTCGGGGCCCTGGCTCATCGCGAGGGTCGTCACCTTCGAGATCCGCGGCAGGTTCTCGAGCTGCCGGAGGAACTCGTCGATGGCGAAATACCGTCCGAGGACCATGATCTGGACCGGAACCGCGGAGACCTCGGTCCCTGGCGCGGTCGTGGGGACTCCCGGCGAGACCGAGACGAAGTCGACGTCGGCGCGGGCCGCGGCGTCGTTGACCAGGCGGATCATGGTCTGCAGCTCGGCGACATCGGGAACGGCCGCGTGGACCTTCTGCAGGCGGCGCCGGTTCTCGGGTGCCGCTGCCGCATACGCCCTCAGCTGCTCGAGTTCGACCGTGAGCGACGTCTGGCGCCGTCGGGCGTCGTCGACCTCACGCTGCTTGGTTCGGATCTGACCGGCCTTCGGGACGATCAGGGCCAGGAGAAGCAGGAGGATCAGTCCCGCGCCGACGACGCCGACCACCAGCGGACCCCGCTGTCTCACCTTCACAGCTGCCTCCCGTGCGTCAGGGCGGGCGAGGACAGGTCGACCGAGACCGAGAACGTGACGACCTTCCCCTTGCCGGGAGCGTCCTGGCTCTCGCCGCGTGTCGAGGACGAAACCCACGCGTTCACCCATCCCGGGACCTGCTCGAGACGGGTCAGCCAGTCACCGACGGTGGTGTGCTGGAATGCCTCCCCCTGGAACTGGATGGTTCCGAGGACCGGCCCCGTCGAGGGCGCTCCGGGCGTGGTCGGGCTGAGCTGTGCGTTCATCGACGTCAGCCACAGGCCTCCCGGCAGAGACGCCGACACGTCGCGCAGGGCGTCCGACCACAGCACCTGTCCGTTCAGGAGCGTGGTAGCCAGCGCCTCGCCCTCGGCGACCTGCTGGCGAAGC
>JBHELE010000077.1:0-4013 GCA_046263235.1 Actinomycetota bacterium | reverse complement strand
CGCCCGAGAACCTCGAACGGCTGGTCGACCTGGTCCACCAGCGGACCGAGCGAGTCGGGGGAGACCCGTGGCCGTAGAAACGCTGACCGGAGTCCTGGTGATGGCCTACGGCACGGCCACCGGGCCCGACGACGTCGAGCGTTACTACACGGACATCCGGGGCGGCCGTCCGCCGCCGGCGGAGCATCTGGAGGAGCTGAAGGCCCGGTACGCCGCGATCGGAAACCGGTTCCCGTTGCTCGAGATCACCCGCCGCCAGGCGGCCGGGATCGAGGCCGCGCTCAACCGAAGCACCTCGGGCCGGTTTCGCGCGTACCTCGGGATGAAGCACTCCCCGCCGTTCATCGCCGATGCCGTGAGGCAGATGCGGGAGGACGGCATCGGCCGCGCCGTGGGGCTCATCATGGCGCCGCACTGGTCCGGTATGTCGGTCCAGACCTACGTGGACCGCGTCATCGCCGCCGCGGAGGAACAGGGCGGACCGTCGTTCGACTTCGTGCAGCACTGGCACGACGACCCGTCGTTCATCGAGCTCCTTTCCCACAGGGTCGTCGGCGCGCTGGGCGTGGTTCCCGTGGGGCGAATCGAAGAGGCGGCGGTGATCTTCTCGGCCCACAGCCTCCCGCAGCGCACGACGCAGGACGGCACGACCCGGTGTCTGACCTGCACGCTGTGCCCGGAGGGATGCACGTACGTGCGGCAGCTCACGCGGACGGCGGACCTCGTCGCCGACCGGGCTGGCCTTCGTCGATATCGCGTGGCCTGGCAGAGCGCCGGCCGCACCGCCCACGCCTGGCTCGGACCGTCGGTCGAGGACGTTCTGAGAGAGCTGGGCGAGGAGGGATGCCGAGCCGTGATCGTGTGCTCGGCGGGGTTCGTCGCCGACCATCTCGAGATCCTGTACGACCTCGATGTCGAGGCGAAGGCCGTCGCGGAAGGGCTCGGCATCGCCTTCGCCAGGACCGAGATGCCGAACGACGACCCGGCCTTCGTCGAGGCCGTGGCCGGGATCGTTCGGACCCATCTCGACACCGCCGCGGCACGGTCGCGATAGGCATGACCGACAGCTCCGCGGGCCGGGTCATCGTCGTGGGCGGAGGGATCGCCGGTCTGGTCACCGCCTACCGGTTGCTGCAGGTGGCGAACGGACGCGGTGTGGACGTGGCCGTGTTCGAGGCCTCCACCGAGCTCGGCGGCAAGATCCGGACCGGACGCTTGAAGGGATTCCCCATCGAGGACGGACCGGATTCGTTCGTCGTGCGAAAGCCCTGGGCGTTGGAGCTGTGCCGCGAGCTCGGCCTGGACCGAGACGTCGTCGCGCCCGCCCCGGGCGGCGTGTACGTCTGGATCCGGGGCCGCCTGGAGCGATTTCCGACTCCGGCGGCGTTCGGCGTCCCGGCGAACGTCGAAGCGCTCCTCCGGTGGAAAGGGCTGTCCGTGCGGGGCCGCCTTCGCGCCCTGGGCGATCTCATTCGACCGGGAGCGAAGGACCGCCGGGACGAGTCGATCATGTCGCTGTTGGACCGACGGCTCGGCCGAGAGGCCGCCGACACGCTGGTGGCGCCGCTGCTGGCGGGTCTGCACGCCGGAGGCGCCGAGCAGCTTGGGATCGCGGCGACGTTCCCGGAGCTGCGTGCGTGGGAGCGCGACCACGGCAGCCTGATCCGCGGATCCAAGGCAGCGCAGCGCGCCGCCCGGTCACGGTCGCGGGATGGCGAGGAGGACCCCATGTTCGCGACCGTGTGGACGGGTCTCTCCCGCATGACGGAGGTGCTCACGGAGGCCATCGGGCGGGATCGCGTGGCGATGGGTGAGCCCGTCAGCGCGCTTCGGCGCGAGTCCGATGGGTGGGTCGTCTCGGTCGGCCCCCACGAAATCCTGACCGACGCCGTCGTCCTGGCCACTCCGGCGTTCGAGGCGGCACGGCTGCTGGGCCCGGAGAATCCCCGGGCGGCGAACGAGCTCGCGGCGATCCCGTATGCATCGACGGCGGTCGTTTCGTTGGCCTTTCCGCCGGGAACCCTGACGGCCCTCCCACCGGGAACCGGCTTCATCGTCCCGCCCGGAGCCGGGTTGACCATCACCGCGTGCACGTTCGTCTCGAGCAAGTGGCCCCGGGCCGAACACGAGGGCCGCGCGGTCGTCCGCTGCTTCGTCGGACGGGCCGGGGCAGAGGAGTGGATGGAGCTGGACGACGACGCGCTGGCGCAGCGCGCGGCGGGCGAGGTTCGGGCGGTGACCGGCCTGAACCGCCCGCCCCACGACTGGCGCGTGGCGCGATGGCCGCGATCCATGCCGCAGTACGAGGTCGGGCACCTCGACCGGCTGGCCCGGCTGGACCGGGCCCTGGAGGGTTCGCCGGGTGCGTTCGTGGTGGGATCGGCCTACCGTGGGGTCGGGATCGCCGATTGCGTCAGGCAGGCTGGTGAGACCGCCGCGGTGGTCCGGGCGTACCTCTCGGGCCGGGCCAACGGTCCGCCCCCGGCCGCCCGCGACGTCGAAGAGGAGGCGCTGTCATGAGCGAAACGACCTACGCGTACTACCCGGTATTCCGGGCGACGCCGGAGCTTCGATCACGGGACCGCCGCGATGTCGAGGGCATCGCCCACGAGGCGGACATCCTGTTGAAGGAATGGTCCGATCGCGTCCCCGTTCGCGGCGTGTACTCGACCACGGGCTTTCGGCCCGACGCCGACCTCATGATGTGGTGGGTCGCGTCCGATCCCGATCTCCACCAGGACCTGCTCGCGGCGTTTCGCCGGACCCCCCTCGGCAGGCGGTTGGAGCTCACGTGGGCCTTCATGGGGCTCGTCCGCCCGGCCGAGTTCACGGCCGGCCACAGTCCTGCGTTCGTCCGGGGGGAGCCGCCGAAGAAGTACGCCTGCGTCTACCCGTTCGTCCGCACGCCTGAGTGGTACCTGCTGGAGCCCGACGAGCGCGCCGCGCTCCTTCGAGAACACGGCGAGCTGGGCCGGGAGTTCCCCGACGTCCTCGCCAACACGACGAACGCGTTCGGCCTGGGGGATTGGGAGTGGATCCTTGCCTTCGAGGCGGACGATCTCTCGCGGATCGTCGAGTGCATCCGACGGCTGCGACAGGCCGAAGCCCGGCGGTACACGAAGGAGGAGATCCCGTTCGTGACGGGGATCCGGAAGGATCTCGTCTCGGTGGCGCTGGACCTCGTCTGACCCACGACCCGCGCGGGGAGTGTGGCGTCACACCCGTCCGCCCAACTCCTCCAGGGTCGGAACGAGGCGCTCGTGTATTCGCGTCGTCCGGGCCCGCCGGGCGATCTGCGCTGGGTCGACCATCCCGTCCGGCATCGCCACGGCGGTGAACAGCCCAAGGTCCGTCCGCTCGAACGGCGGGATGGGTGGGAGCTCGACGCCGACGAGCTTCGACTCGCCGGCCACGACGTAGCACGGGAGGCCCCTGGTTCGGGCCGCCGCGGCCAGGGCAGCCGTTCGCACCTTGTTGACGACGGCGGTGGGCGTGATGGCGTCAGACCCCACGACCACGGCCTCGGCCGGCATCGTCGCCAGTGCCTCGTCGTCGTCGATGACGACCGCCGCGATGCCCGCTTCGCGCAAGGCCGCGGCGGCGTCCGCGCCCTCGCCACCGGGCTCGCTCCTCATGGCGAGGACGCGATCGGGACGGCGGGCCACGATCGCGTCGATCACCGCCGAGGACCGCGACAGGGTCATGACGGTCGCCGGCATCACATCGGCCACGAGGCGGGCCGAAGCTCGGTCTCGATCGAGGACGTCCACGAACCGGCGCACGGCGCTGCGGCCGTCCGGCTCGGAGAGCGCCTCGGTCGCCAACCGCCATAACGGGGCCATCGAAGGGTGGCCACGAACGAGCATCTCCGCCGTGTCCGGAAGGAGATTCGGTTCGAGCCGAAGGAGCGCGGCGGCGGCGGCCCGGGCGATCTCCGCGGCTCCCGAGGTTTCGTCCCGGGCCGCCGCCGCGACCGCTCGCCAGGGGTCGTCCATCGCGGCATGGTAGAGGCA
>JBHELE010000076.1:0-4497 GCA_046263235.1 Actinomycetota bacterium | reverse complement strand
GGCGTGGCCCGCTCCCGCGCGCTGCGATGACGGCGCGGCATCAGCGCACAACCTCGCGAACGAAATGGGCGGCGATGGCGCCCAATTCCTCGCCGATCTCGCGATCGTCGCGTCGAACGCCCCTAACGCGAAATGAATGGTCGCCGCCATCGATCGCGTGAAGTTGCGCGCGATCCCCGAGGCGTTCGACCAGATCCTCCATCAGATCGAACCTCGCCAACGCATCGGCCGTGCCCTCGATGAACAGCATCGGCACTTCGACCTTGAACAGATGCTCGTCCCGGAGGTTCTCGGTCCTCCCAGGCGCGTGCAACGGATAGCCAAAGAACACCAGCGCGTCGGCGGCGAAGGCGTCGCCGTCTTCGGCGGCGACCATCGAGGCCATCCGCCCGCCGAGGGACTTCCCGCCGGCCACGACCGGCGCCCCTCCGGCGCGGCGCGCAGCCTCGTCCAGCGCGGCTCGCCACGCCGCCATGAGCACCGCTGGCCGGTCGGGAGCTCTCCTTCCCGCGCTCATGTACGGAAAGTTGAACCGCAGCACCGACACTCCCGCATCCACCAGCGCTGCGGCGATCCTGGTGAAGAAGGGCCGGCGGATATCGTTGCCGGCGCCGTGCGTGATCACCGCGAGCGCCCGAGCGTCCGGGGCTTCGTCCCACAGCGCGGAAAGTTCTTGGTCCCCGAACGGGATCGCGATCTCAGGCATCTCGGTTCTCCGCGCAAACGGGTCGCGCCGTCGAATCGCGTCGCATGAGGTCGGCGACCACGGGTTCGATCCACTCGGCCTTGCCATCCAGATAGTCATCCATGCTCATCGGGTGCCGATGCGCCAGGTCCCGCTTCAGCGACTCGTACGTGGCGGGACGTCGGCATGCGCTCGAAGGTGGTCCCGAAACGCGAGGTGCGCCCGCTCCCACCTGCTCCCCGCCGAACAGACATGGCTCTGATAGGCCCGAACGCCGTTCACATCGCGGAAGAAGTACTCGTGCTCCGGGGTGTCGGGGTCATGGCGGTACTCATAACCGAGGCGTTCCAACGGAATCCGATAGTCGTCGACCGGTTGGAGCGATGCCACCGACACCTGGATGTCGATGACCGGCTTCCCGGCGAGTCCCCGAACCGCGGTCGACCCGATGTGGTCGATCCGCTTCGCCACGGCGCCGAGGGCCGTTCGAATTCGACGCGCCTCGGCCTCGAATCGCTCCGGCCACGCCGGGTCATACGGCACGATGGAGATGGGGTAGCTCCGGCCGAAGCCCGTCTTCGGCGCGTCGAACGGCATGCTGGCCATTATGGAGATCGAAGCCGGCTGGCAGAATCGACGGCGTGACCGGGCGGCTCTACCTGGGGACATCGGGCTTCGCGTACAAGGAATGGAAGGGATCCTTCTATCCCGCCGACCTCAAGGACGTGGACATGCTCCCGTTCTACGCTTCCCGGTTCCCCACGGTCGAGATCAACTACACGTTTCGCCGGCAACCTACCGAGACCACGCTGGCCAACTGGCGGAGTCGGACGCCGGAGGATTTCCGGTTCGGCCTGAAGGCCCACCAGCGCATCACCCATCGGCTTCGGCTGAAGGATGCGGGGGAGTCCGTGAAGTTCTTCCTGGATCGGGTCGTGACGCTCGGCCATCGCCTTGGGCCCATCCTGTTCCAGTGTCCACCCAGTCTGGCCTACGACCGCGACACCCTCGAGCGGTTCCTGGACGCGTTGCCTTCGGGTCACCGCTTTGCGTTCGAGTTTCGCCATCCGTCGTGGACCGATGGCCAAGCGCTCCTGGCGGACCGTGACGCGGCCTGGTGTGTGGCCGAGACCGACGACCATCCGGCGCCGCCCGGTCCGCTTCCCCGCGGCCCTTTCGTGTACCTGCGCCTGCGCAAGGAGCGATACGACGACGATGAGCTGAAGGCGTGGGCCGGGCGAATCGGGCAGGCCGTCGCCGAGGGCCGTGAGGTCTTCTGCTACTTCAAACATGAGGAGAAGGACACCGGCGTCGTATTCGCCGAGCGCATGTCAGAGCTCATGGAGTTGAGTGCGGGACCGGCTTAGCGGCGGTCGGCTGCCGCCGTGAGCGCCGTCACGAGCCCGGCAGTTTCGGCCTCAGCCACCTTCCGCCCGTCGTCGGTCGCGACGTAGAACACGTCGACCACCCGAGGTCCATACGTGGCCACCTTGGCCAGGTGCACGTCCAGCCCCCGATCGGCGAACGTCCGGGCCAGGTCGAACAGAAGACCGAGCCGATCTGCCGCCCCGACCTCGACCACCGTGAAGGCGTCCGAGGCGTCCTGGTCGACGCGCACGGTGATCGGGACGTCGCTCCGCGCGGGCCGGTAATGCGAGCGCAGCGTCCGCACTCGGTCGGCCACGTCGATTCGGCCTTCCAGGGCGTGACGGAGGGTCGTCCGGAACCGCCGCCACCGCTCCTCGGAGATGTCCGGCTCGAACGCCCCGGCGACGTCGAACGAGTCGATGGCCACGCCGTCGTCGGTGGTGAACGCCCGAGCGCTCAGGACCGACAGGCCCGACAACGTGAGCGCGCCGGCGATGCTGGCGAGCAGCCCATGACGATCCACGCACCCCACGGCGAGTGAATGGACGCCCGGGGCTCGTCCGGGTCGATGATGCGTCCGGGCCTCGTGCCTCCCTGGACGCGGCGCCACCAGATCGAAATGCAACACCGCCTCTTCGGGTTGGACGGACGTGAAGTACGCGGCGGTGAGGTTGGCCAGGAAGCCGTCGATCAACTCGGGCGGACGCCCCGAGAGAGCGGATCGAATTCGCGCCCGCATCGCCTCCACCGATTCTGACCGCTCCGCCGTCGCCTCCCCCCGCTCGAACACGTGGGCGACCTTTGCCACGAGCTCTCGGATCAATCCCAGACGCCACGGCGTGGACGCGGCCGGTCCGGTTGATTGGGCATCGGCCAACGTCAGCAGATACAGAGCGGCCAACCGATCGGGGGACCCGATCATCGTGGCCGTCTGGAGAATGAGGTCCTCGTCCTCGAGGTTTCGTCGCGTCGCCGTATCGGAGAGCAGCAGATGATGCTCGACGAGGAACCGCACCAGCTCTCGATCGGGCGGAGGCAGCCCCATTCGACCCGTGATCGCTCCCGCCAGTTCCGCTCCGGTCTGCACGTGCCCTCCCGAGCCCACCTTCCCGATGTCGTGCAGCACGGCGCCGATCAACAACGGCCCGGGGTCGTCGATCGCCGCCACCGAGGCCGGGCCCATCGGGACGTCCGGTCGAAACAACAGATGGGCCAGCTGCGCCGCGGTTCGAACCAGATGGGTGTCGGCCGGTGAGCGGTGGAACGGATCGCGCTGCGCCCGCGCCCGCACGTGATCCCACTCCGGAACGAGACGCTCGACGACGCCGAGGAGGTCGAGCGTCCCGAGCGCGTCCGCGCCCCCGTCGCCGGCGGCGAGGATCCTGGTGAACGCCGCCCGCATCCCGTCGGTCCACGGCTCCGCGGCGCCGCGCGCCTCCGACCAGGTCTCGATCCGGTCCAGGTCCGAAGGGGCGACCGAGCCCCCCGACTCGGCAACCTGAGCGAACCCATCCAGGACACGTCCGGCCGAGAGGTCCGCGTCGAACGACACGCGATGCCGAACACGACCCAGGCGTTCGGCCCCGACGCGTTCGAGGCATAGCTGCGCCGCGGCTCGAACAGCTCGCCCGGCCAGGAAGACGCGGCGCATGAAGACGTCCCGGGCTTCCCAGACGACGGGGGGCTCGGCCTCCCCGTCTCGAAATCCCAGCGCGGCCGCGACGGCGTCTTGGTGCTCGAACAGCAGCTGATCCGCACGACCGCCGGCGGCGTGGTGAAGGCCGGCCCGCACGAGCAGCAGGAAATCCCGCGCCCCGGCCACGGCGTTCGCCTCGCTTCGGCGCAGCCAGCCACGAGCACCGAGCTCGTCGTCCAGCCCCGCCGCAAGCCACCCGAACAGCTGGACCTCCCGCAGACCACCCACTGAGTCGCGGACGTTGGGCTCGAGAGTCTCGCCCAACGCCCCGAACCTGGCCTCGCGAACCACCAGCGACGCGCGGAGCTCGTCGAGCAGCCACGCGGGATCGGCCCCGATGCTCGCCCGCAGGAGGCTCAGCATCTCCGCGGCCAGGCCTCCCGAACCCGTGACCACACGCGCATCCAGCAACGCGGTCATCGAATCCAGTCGCTGCTCGGCCTCCGTCAGACATTCTTCCGGCGTCCGGACGGCGTGCCCAACCTCGACACCGACGTCCCACAGCGCGTACAGAATGGGAGCGAAGGCGTCCTCGGCCTCGGCGTGGTCACCGGCGGAGTGCAGGATCAGCAGGTCGACATCGGACCCCGGGGCGAGCTCGGCGCGCCCGTATCCCCCCACCGCCACGACGGCCAGACCGTCGGTCGCAGGAGCCAGGGCGGCGATGGCGCGATCGACCGCCGCGGTCCTCCGTCGAACCACGTCGGCACCCGAGGCGCCGATCAGAGGCTCCCGACCAAGCGCGCCG
>JBHELE010000075.1:0-3509 GCA_046263235.1 Actinomycetota bacterium | reverse complement strand
ATTCAGCTCGAACAGGTTCGTGCGGCCGGGGTTTCGATCGGGATCGAGGACGAACGTCTTCAGCCCGCCGACCACGGCCCGCTCGGGGAGGCCGGCGCCCAAGGCGGCGGCCGTGGCGGCCAGGGCGTTCTGGGTGTTGTGGCGTGACAACCCGGCCAGCGTGACCGGGACGTCCTCCAGCGAGGCCAGCGGCCGGGGGTCTCGGCCGGGTCGAAGCACCGTGACGCGGCGGTCGATGACCGTGATCCCTCGTCCCCCTTCGGCCAGCGCGAACCGCAGGGCGGGATGATCGGGATCGAGGGAGAAGAGCCACGGGCGTCCCCTGGCCACCCGGCGCATCGCCAGCACGCGCGGATCGTCGGCGTTGAGCACGTCCCACCCGTCGGGGCGGGTGATGCGCGTCACGGTCGCCTTGACCTCCGCCAGCTGGTCCAGCGTCTCGATCCCATGCAGGCCGAGGTGATCGGCGGAGACGTTCGTGACGACGGCCACGTCGTTCACGGTCGTCCCGATGCCGCGCAGGAGGATTCCCCCGCGCGCCGTCTCCAGCACGGCCATCTCCACGCCGGGCTGCGACAGCGCTATCGCCGCTCCGCCGAATCCGGAGTAGTCACCGTCCTCGACCAGGCGCTCGTCCAGATACACACCGTCGGTCGACGAATAGGCCACGGTCCGCCCGGCCGTCCGGGCGAGGTGGGCCAGGAGCCGAACGGTCGTGGTCTTCCCGTTCGTCCCGGTCACGGCGACCACGGGGACGAGCGGGTCGGTGAGCGGCGGCGAGGGACCCGGCTCCACGCGGGCCAGACGGTCGGCGGCGTCGGCCAGCAGCCGGTCCAGGCCGCGCCGTCCGGTCGAGAGATCCGTCAACAACCGTCCCATCTCCCGGCCGAGCGCTTCCGCGGCGCCTCGCCGGCGCCAGGGATAGGCCACCACGATCTCGTCGGGCTGCGGTCCAGGGCGGGCCCGAACGGCCAGGCGGGCTCCGGCCGCACGAGCCAGCTCCCGCGTGAGGTGGGCGGCCAACCTCACCACGAACCGGCGACGTTGGTCGGTCCGCGACGCTCCAGGCCGCATGCCGTTCGCTCGCGCCGCCGGCCCCGGGAACCTCACTCGTCGGGCCGTGGCTTCCATCGAGCGAGTGGGGGCGCGGAGCCAATCCCCCACCCCCAGCGTCAGCTTGATGGCCGGGCGGGTGAAATAGAGGTTGGGTCCCTCCAGGACCCTCAGCTCGCGAATCCGGACGGGTTTTTCCGCCCGCGCTCTTCCCATGTGAGCCGGACTATATCGAGGGCGACCTCACCGCCGAATGTCCAATTGCCCATTGCTATCAGCGACGCAAACTGCTTATATCCGGACTGTTGAACGAGCAAAGCCTCCAGGCAGCCAACGCATTTCTCGCCTCGGCAGCGGTGTCTACCGAGACTGGATCTCTGCTTGCTCGTTCTCCTGCTGAGATTGGAAAGGAAGCCGGGCTTCCCAATCCGCTGGCCGTAGCGCGGGCCATCCGCGCATTGGCGGCGCGGCGACGCTTGGAAGCGGAAGATGGGCGCTATCGGCTGATCGATCCACGGCCGCTCGAGCCGGGAGAACCGGAATCGGTTCCTCGTGCTCCGCGCAAACGAAAGGCCCGGCGCGCGGCACGGGCGGACGGCGGCGGCGACCGCGATCGACGGGCCACGTACGCGGATCTGGGACGGGCCATGGTCGACCGGATCATCGAGCTGGGCCGCGAGGCCGGCGAGGCCGTGGCGGCGGCAGACCACCTTCGCCGCGAGGCCAAGGAGAACAAGGCGGCGAGGATCGAAGCCGACCAGCGCGCGTCCCGGTTGTTCGAACGGGTGAAGGAGCTCGAGACCAAGCTCGAGATGGCCGAGGCTAACCTGCGAACCGTCCTCGCCGCGGCCCGGGGACGTGGGGCATCGGCCGGCCCCAGCAACAACGAGATGGAGGCGTTGCTTCGGATCCTGAAGGCTCCCTCCGGCGAGGGGGCCGGAGACGGAGCCGTCGCCGAACCCCTGCCGGAGACTCAGGGCGCCGCCACCGAGTGACGGCTGGACCCCCGATCGACCTCTCCAGGCTTCGCGCGCTGGTCGAAAAGCACCACGAGGCGTACCTCGAGGATCTTCGGACGACCGTCGACATCGACTGCGGAACCTTCGTGCCCGAGGGAGTGAACCGCGTCGCGGCGTTGATGGAGGAGCGGTTCGAGGAGTCCGGCTGGTCCGTGGCTCGCCATCGGCACGATCCGGGTCCCGCCGAATCCCAGCTCGGTGACGTCCTGGTCGCGCGGGTCCCCGGCACGGGCGGCCAGGACGGCCGAAGGATCCTGCTGGTGGGCCACATGGACACCGTCTTTCCGGCCGGAACGGCCTCGGAGCGCCCGTTTCGGGTGGACGGCGGACGGGCCTACGGACCGGGGGTCGCGGACATGAAGGGCGGCCTGCTGGCCGGCCTCTACGCGACTCGCGCCCTCCAGGACGCTGACCTCGATGGGTTCGGCTCGATTACCTACGTGTGCAACCCCGACGAGGAGATCGGATCGCCGTTCAGCTCCGACATCATCGGCGACCTCGCGAAGGAGACCGACGTGTGCTTCGTCCTGGAGTCGGCCCGCGAGAACGGCGCCATCGTCTCGGCCCGAAAGGGTGTTAAGGACTTCCACGTCGTCTACACGGGGCGCGCCGCCCACGCCGGCGTCGAGCCGGAGCGCGGACGATCCGCCACCCTCCAGGCGGCCCACGCCACCATCGCCCTGCACGAGCTCAACGGTCGGTGGCCGGGGGTCACCGTGAACGTGGGCGTGGTCCACGGCGGGACGAGGCCCAACGTCGTGGCGGAGCGGTGCGAGCTTCAGGTCGACCTGCGGGCGCCCACCCAGGCGACCTACGACGAGGCCGCCGCGGAGATCGAGCGGATCGCCCGCACCATCGCAGTGGACGGCGTCACGGTGGAGATCGGATCGCGAAGCAGCTTCGCCCCCATGGAGAAGCTCCCCGCCACCGCCGCCCTCGTCGAGCGCGCGGTCGCTCTGGCGCGAGACCTGGGATTCGAGCTGAGCGACGCGACGACCGGCGGAGGCTCTGACGCGAACGGCATCGCCGCCATGGGCGTCCCGACGCTTGACGGCCTCGGTCCCGTCGGGGGCGCGCCGCACTCGCCCGAGGAGTGGCTCGACCTCGACAGCGTGGTTCCGCGGATGACGCTCCTGGCCGCGATGATCGCCTCAGCCTGAACCGCGGTCGCTCTTCGGTGGGTACGCGAAGTACCCGCGCCCGGTCTTTCGGCCCAGCCAACCGAGCGCGACGCGCCTGCGGAGCTCCGCCGGTGGGGAGTCGCACGTACGGTGAAAGGCGTCCTCGAGGGACCGGCCGATCGCCTGGACCACGTCTGCCCCGATGAGGTCGATCAGCGCGAAGGGCCCCATGGGATGGCCGGCGCCCAGCGTCATGGCCCGGTCGATGTCGTCGGCCGTCGCGTACGCGGTTTCGGCCAGGCGCGCGGCCTGGTTC
>JBHELE010000074.1:0-3690 GCA_046263235.1 Actinomycetota bacterium | reverse complement strand
GTGCTGCCCTCACTCCGACGTCGACAGCACGTGGATCGTCGCTGCAGGCGACCCCCGCCGCCGGCGAAAAGAAACACATCACCGTCCTGTTCGCCGATGTGGCCGGGTCGATGGATCTGCAGGAGCGGCTGGACGCCGAGGTGTGGGCGCAGATCATGGGCCGCTTCGTGGGCATCCTGGCCGAGGGCGTCAGGAAGTTCGGGGGGACGGTGGACAAGTTCACCGGGGACGGGATCATGGCGCTGTTCGGGGCGCCGCTGGCGCAGGAGGACCATGCCCGCCGGGCCTGTCATGCCGCCTGGCATCTGACCAAGGCGATCGGGCAGTACTCAGAGGAGTTGCGTCGCAAGAAGGGGGTGGAACGGCACGTTCGCCTCGGCTCGTCAGCGAGACCGGCGCGTCGACGTTCGTACCGTTCATCCACGAGGAACTCGGGCGGCTTCACCATGACGAGGCGGAGCTGCGTGAAGCGCTGCAGCTGTACCGGCAAATCGGCGCCACCGGCCACGCCCGGCGGCTGGAAGCGGAGCTGGCGGTTACATGCCGCCCCGGCATCGCCGCAACTACAACGGCCAATTGGCCGACCGACAAGAGGGGGATCGAATGATCGACGATGTGTTCGTGGCGGACGCCGTCGTCCATGGCTACAACTGGGGATCGGACAACTTCGCGATACCCGAGGCGGCGATGACTTCCGCTGCCGGCTTCGGATTCCACCAGATCCTCAGCCCCGACTCGCCGGCGCGCCTCACCGAAGGGGAGTTCGTCCGGGACTGGCCGACCGAGGACATCGAAGAGGCCCTGTTCGTCGAAAGTGGCGTCGACCTGGTGTGTTATCACGGCACGCCGATCTACGACTTCTACAGCGACGGCCACTCGGCGACTCACAAGGGACTCGAGTGGAAGGCCCGGGAACCGAATCGGGTGCTCGCGTACGGAGCGGCCAATCCGATGGAGGGTGCGGCGGCGCTGCGACGACTCGAGGAACTCGCCGATCAGGGCGTCGACGGCGTCAAGGTCTATGCGGCGCGGTTCTACCAGGGCCACACCATCCCCCAGCCGCTGGACGACCCCGAGTTCGGCTATCCGTTCATCGAGAAGGCGCTCGAGCTTGGTATCCGGGTCATCGCGACCCATAAGGCGATCCCGTTCGGTCCGGTCAGGGCCGAGCCGTATTCGGTGGGGGACCTTCCCCAGGCGTGCGCCCGTTACCCGGAGATGAATTTCGAGGTGGTCCACGCCGGCTTCGCCTTCCTGGAAGAGACCGCGCTGCTCGCCGCTTCCTTCCCCAACGTGTGGCTCAACCTGGAGGTGTGCGGGTCGTTTGCTGCCGTCGCACCGCGGCGGTTCGCCGAGTTGATCGGGCCATTCCTGCAGTACGGCGCCGAGGATCGGATCGTGTTCGCCACCGGCTGTCCGCTCGTCCATCCGCTGCCGGCGATCCGGGCCGTGCTGGATTTCGAAATGCCGGAGGATCTTGTCTCCGGCATGGGGTATCCGCAGCTGACCCCGGAGGTGAAGCGCAAGGTTCTCGGCGCCAACTTTCTCCGCCTCCACGGCATCGACGAGAAGTCCTTCTCGGAGAAGACCGAAGGCGACCGCTGGGCGGTGGCACGCCAGCAGGTCCACGACGCCGAACCGTGGTCGCATCTCCGTCGCCGTGGCATCACCGGGGACAAGATCGATGCCGGCGCAGTCTGAGCCCCGATCCGACGCCACCGGCCGGGGAGCAGCGTGGGCGGCGATCAACGAGGTCATCGATCCCTGCAGTCGTTTCAACGGATCCCATCTCGGCCTCGTCGACCTCGGCATGGTGAAAGACGTTGACGTGCACGGCTCCTCGGCCACGATCACCCTGCTCCTCGACGACCCGGTGTGCATGTACACCTTCATCATCCAAAAGGAGATACGCGAAGCGCTCGCGAAGCGAGGCATCGACCACGTCGAGATCCGCGTCTGCGGCGACGAAATATGGACCACCGATCGGCTCTCACACGTCGCCGCGGTTCGCCTCGGCCGGGTTGCCGCCCCCCGAAGGGCACCGCCCGACGGGGGCAACGGGACTGTGGGACGGGGAGCTCGGCCGGCTCACGGTTCACCCGCCGATCCGACGGACGTTGGCGCCCACATCGGGACGGTCCGCTGAATGCGCTGCGCCGCCTGTGGGCACGACAACCGGGCGGATCGAAAGTTCTGCACGCAGTGCGGCGCGTCCATCACCTCTGCCTGTCCGGCTTGTGGCGCTGCCACCGACCCCGGTGAGCGGTTCTGCGGAGAGTGCGGTGCTGCCCTCACTCCGACGTCGACAGCACGTGGATCGTCGCTGCAGGCGACCCCCGCCGCCGGCGAAAAGAAACACATCACCGTGCTGTTCGCCGATGTGGCCGGGTCGATGGATCTGCAGGAGCGCCTCGACGCCGAGGTGTGGGCCCAGATCATGTCCCGCTTCGTCGGCATCCTGACCGAAGGGGTCCGGCGGTTCGGGGGGACGGTGGACAAGTTCACCGGGGACGGGATCATGGCGCTGTTCGGGGCGCCGATGGCGCAGGAGGACCATGCCCGCCGGGCCTGCCATGCCGCCTGGCATCTGACGAAGGCGATCGGCGAGTACTCGGACGACCTGCGCCGGGAGCAGGACGTCGAGCTGCATGTGCGGCTGGGGCTCAATTCGGGGGAGGTGGTGGTCGGCCGGGTCGGCGACGACGTCACGCTCGACCCGACGGCGCTGGGCCATACGGTCGGCCTGGCGCAGCGGATGGAGACCCTCGCCGAACCGGGGAAGGCGTACCTGACTGAGCACACGGCTCGGCTCGTTGACGGCTGGTTCGACTTGGAGAGCGTCGGTCCCAGACAGGTCAAAGGGGCGCGGGATCCGCTGGGCGTCTACATCCTCGGGCCGGCGGTCTCGTCGCCTGCCCGGCCTCGGGTCGGGGCGTCCCCGCTGGTGGGCCGGCAGCGCGAGCTGGCGGTGCTCGAGGATGCCTTGGCCATGGCGATGGAGCGGCAGGCGCAGGTGGTGGGGCTGGTCGGGGACGCGGGGGTGGGAAAGAGTCGACTGTGCGAGGAGTTTGCCCAGTCCTGCCGGGCCCGGGGAATCACGGTCCGGCGGGCAGCCGGCGTTTCCCATGGCCGCGATGTCCCGCTGCTGCCGATCTTGGCATTCCATCGAGAGTATCTCGGGATCAGCGAGACCGATGATCCGGCGGTCGCTCGGCGCAAGGTGACGGAGCGGCTCCTGGAACTCGATCCCGGTCTGGACGAGGCCTTGCCGTTGGCCTTCGATTTCTTGGAGATCCCTGACCCGGATCGCCCGGCCGCGCCGATGGCCCCCGAGATCCGGATGCGACGCATCTTCGACGTGATCCGCCGCGTCAGCGCACGGCGCAGCGAACGGGAGACCCTTGTCCTGCTCTTCGAGGATCTCCACTGGTTTGACCCGCAGAGCGAGGGGTTCCTCGAGCGGATTATCGACGCCTATCCCGGTTCCCGGACCCTGGTTGTCACGAACTTCCGCCCAGAGTTCTCGGCGCCGTGGATGCGGCACTCGTACTACCGGCAGCTTCCGCTCGCCCCGCTGCGGGAGCAAGCGGTGAGCGAACTACTCGGCGGGTTGCTCGGCGTCGACCTGTCCCTGGCGCCGCTGGTCTCCTTCGTCTTGGAACGCACGGCTGGGAACCCGTTCTTCGTCGA
>JBHELE010000073.1:0-3851 GCA_046263235.1 Actinomycetota bacterium | reverse complement strand
CGCTCGGGCTGCTCGAGCCGGACGACACGGTCGAGGAGCTACGGCGTCGGTCGGATCTGGTGCGCCGGCGGCTCGGCCTTCTGGGGCGGGTCAACCTCCTGGCCTCCGGGGAGCTCGAGTCGCTCCAGGAGCGGCACGACTTCCTGGCCCGCGAGCTGGAGGACGTCCGCAGCGCCCGGCGCGACCTCGAACGGTTGATCGGGGACATCGACCGGCAGATGGCGGAGCTGTTCGACGCGGCGTTTCGCGACGTGGCGTCGGAGTTCTCCTCGCTGTTCGCCCACCTGTTCCCCGGCGGCGAGGGACGGCTCGCCCTGGTCGACCCGGACGATCCGCTTCGATCCGGGATCGACATCGAGGCTCGCCCCGGCCGCAAGAAGGTCAAGCGGCTGTCGCTGCTGTCGGGCGGCGAGCGGTCGCTCGCGGCGCTGGCGTTCCTGTTCGCCATCTTCCGGGCCCGTCCGAGCCCCTTCTATCTGATGGACGAGGTCGAAGCGGCGCTGGACGACGTCAACTTGCACCGCTTCCTGGAGATCGTCCGGGAGTTCGCCCGGACCTCGCAGATCCTGATCGTGACCCACCAGAAACGGACCATGGAGACGGCCGACGTCCTGTACGGGGTGTCGATGGGGCAGGACGGAGCGTCGGCGGTGATCTCACAGCGGTTGTCGGAAGTGGCTAGCGTGGAGGCCGGGTAGGCTCTTCACGTCTTGCCACAGCGCAACCGAATGGCACAAACGTGACGGTCGCAATAATCATCGCCTTGCTGGTCGTTCTGGCAGTGGCCGTGGCCGGGTTCGTCACGCTCCGCGTTCGCAGCGATCGTCTGCCGCGGGCCGTTCGCTATGGACCGGCTCCGGGCGGCGGGACCGCCGTCGAGGAGATCACGCTCGACGAGGCCAAGGCCGAAGCCGCCATCCCGAAGACCGAGGGACTGGCCGGACGGATCCGTTCGCTGTTCTCGCGCGGAGTCGACGACGAGACGTGGCGAGGGCTCGAAGACGCGCTGATCCGGGCCGACGTCGGTGCAAAGGCGGCGTCCGACGTGGTCGGCCGGGTAAGGGCGGCGTATGCACCGCCTGCCGACCCCGCCGACGTGGTCACGACCGAGGTCGCGGCGATCTTCGACGGAGATCATCCGTGGGAGCCGCCCGCGGGGTCGCCGGCGGTGATCATGGTGGTCGGCGTCAACGGGACCGGGAAGACCACGACGATCGGCAAGCTCGCCCACCAGCTTCGTCAGGGCGGACGGTCGGTCACGCTCGCCGCCAGCGACACGTTCCGGGCGGCTGCGGGGGAGCAACTGGAGACGTGGGCGTCCCGGGCCGGCGCGCACCTCGTGACGCAATCCCGAGGGGCCGACCCGGGCGCGGTCGCCTTCGACGCCGTGCAGGCCGCGCGAGCGCGCGGCGACGACGTCGTGATCGTCGACACCGCGGGCCGGTTGCACACACGGGAGCCGCTCATGCAGGAGCTGGCGAAGGTTCGACGCGTCCTCGAGAAGGCGGCGGGCCGCGTCGACGAAGTCTTGCTGGTGCTCGACGCCACCACCGGGCAGAACGGGATCGCGCAGGCCCGCGCGTTCACGGAGGCCGTGGACGTCACCGGCGTGGTGCTGGCGAAGATGGACGGCACGGCCCGCGGAGGGATCGTCCTCACCGTGCGGGAGGAGCTCGGCGTGCCGGTCAAGCTGGTGGGGACGGGGGAGCGAATAGAGGACCTCGCTCCGTTCGACCCCGCGGCCTTCGCCCGCCGGCTGGTGGCGTGAGACCGTCCCGGGCAACCTTGGTGTCGTTCGGGCTGGCCCTGGCCGCCGCCCTGGTGCTGTTGCTGGCGCCGCTGGGGACGCAGGTCTCGGCAGTCCCCGCCGGAAGCGGCGCCCGGTCGGAGGTCGCTCACACCAGCCTGCTGGCCCACGATGGGTGGGACGTGGCCATCCCGCTGTCGATCCCGGTCGTGATCGCCGCCGTGCCGCTGGTGTGGAGGCGGAGGCTCGCGCGCATCATCTCCGCGGTCCTGCTGGGCGGGTTCGTCGTGGTCGGCATGGCGTCATTCGGGCTCTTCTTCGCCCCCGCATGGGTGGCGATGGTCGTCGGAGCCGTGAGCCGGTCCGGTGAGGCTCGTTCCGTCGGCAGCTGACCGATAACGCCGAGCGAGCCTGGCATGCCGATGACCCACGGCACGCCCTCCGGTGTGCCATGGCGACCCACGCGCGAGGAGCTCGAGGCGGCGGGCGGCCGCACGGTGTCGGACGTTGTCGCGCCATCGCTCCAGGTCCTGTTCTGCGGGATCAACCCAAGCCTGTATTCCGCCGCGGTCGGCCACCATTTCGCGCGGCCCGGCAACCGGTTCTGGAAAGCGCTGCACGGCGCGGGGTTCACGCCCGACCTCCTCGATCCCTTCGATGACCGCCGGCTCCTCGAGTACGGATGTGGAGTGACGAACCTGGTCCCGAGGGCGACGCCGTCGGCCGAGGAGCTCGGACCCGACGAGCTCCGCCGGGGTGCCCAGCGGCTCCGCCGAACGGTCGCCCGCCTTCGGCCCCGTTTCCTGGCCGTCGTCGGCGTCTCCGCGTACCGCGTCGCGTTCGACCGACCACGCGCCGCCATCGGCCTTCAGGACGACCGGATGGGCCAGACCAGGATCTGGGTGCTTCCGAACCCCAGCGGCCGGACCGCGGCGTATCAGCTGCCGGCGCTGGTCGCGGCGTTCGGGGAGCTTCGGGCCGCGCTGAACGGAGCCTGAGCGTGGCCGTCCCCGCTGACGGCGGGAGGTGCGGGCAGCTCGATCTCGAACGTCGAGCCCAGCCCCGGGCTGGAGGAGACGTCGATGCGCCCACCCATGGCCTCGACGAGGCGCTTCGTGATGTAGAGCCCGAGACCGGCCCCCTCGGCCTGGCGGGTCAGGACAGCGCCGGCCTGGTGGAACCGGTCGAAGATGTGCGGCAGGTGTTCCGGGGGGATTCCGACCCCGCGATCGGTCACGGACATCCGAAGGACCTCCTCCTCGATGGCCGCCCGAACGAACACCGGTGACGCCGGCGGTGAGAACTTCAGGGCGTTCCCGATCAGGTTGCGCAGCACCTGGCCGAGCCGGTCGGGATCCAGGTGGACCGGCCCCGGCGGTTCCGCCACGTCGACCTTGACCCGCGAACGCTCCTCGGAACCCAGCGATTCGAGGGTCCCCTCCAGGACGGATCCCAACCGAACCGGCATCACGCTGATGCGGACGGTCCCGGCCTCGATCCGAGACACGAGCAGCAGGTCGTCGACCAGCCGCGCCATCCGGTCGCTCTGCCTCGAGATCGTGTCCAGGAATCGCCGAACCTCCTCCGACGGCAGCTGCTCGAACCGGCGAGCCAGCGTCGTCACGTAGCCGTGGATGGCGGTGAGCGGCGTGCGGAGCTCGTGGCTGGCGATCGCGACGAAGTCCGACTTCATCTGGTCGAGCTCACGAAGTCGCTCCAGCGTCTCCTTCTGCTGCGCGTGGAGACGCGAGCTGTGGATGAGCAGAGAGATCTGATCGGCCAGCCGGGTGAGCAGCCCCAGGGCCACATCGTCGAACGTCCCCGCAGCTCGGCCCTGGACATCGACCACGCCGATGACTTCTTCGCCGATCCGAAGCGGCGCGGCCATCTCGGCCCGGACCTCCGGATCGCCCGCGATGTAGTCCGGGAACTCGCGGACGTCGGGGACCAGCAGGGCGTTTCCCGTCCCGGCGACCGTCCCGGTCACCCCCTGTCCGAGGTGGATCGCGCGCTCCGGCGGTTGGAGGCCGTACGACCCCTTCACCACGAGCTGGTCGTCCTCCCGGAGGAGGATGGAGAACGTCTCGAAGCCGAGGTCCCGCCC
>JBHELE010000072.1:0-6836 GCA_046263235.1 Actinomycetota bacterium | reverse complement strand
CTCCCCCTCCATCAGGCGGGCGATGCGAAGCTCCAGCTCGTCCTGCGTATCCGCGAGCGCCTTCGCCTTGAATCGGTTCCGGGTGGTGGCATCGGCGCGGGTCAGCTGGTTCAGCTTGTCCAACAGATGGCCCGCGTCGCGCACGTAGCGGCGGAGGGCCGAATCCGTCCAGCCCATCCGGAACGTGTGCAGCCGAAGGTGCATCTCGATGAGCCGGACCACGTCCGAGACCACCTCGTTTGGATACCGAAGGGCGCGAAGTCGCTCATCGGCCATCCGCGCCCCCACCACCTCGTGATGGTGGAACTGGACCCCCTCCGGGGTGAACGCTCGTGTCTTGGGCTTGCCGATGTCGTGCAGGAGCGCGGCGAGCCGAAGCACCAGATCCGGCTCGCACTTGTCCACCACGACGAACGTGTGCTTCAGGACGTCCTTGTGCCGGTGTACCGGGTCCTGCTCCAGGCGAAGCGCCGGAAGCTCGGGGATGAACTCCTCCGCCAAGCCAGTGCGGACCACGAGATCCAGCCCGGACGACGGCGTCTCGGCGTGGAGGAGCCGGGACAGCTCGTCACGGATCCGCTCCGCCGAGACGATCGACAACCGGCCGGCCATCTCGCGCATGGCGTCCTCCACCGGGGGCGACGGCGTCATCTCGAGGGTCGCCGCGAATCGGGCCGCCCGAAGCATCCGCAGCGGGTCGTCGGCGAACGCCACCTGTGGCTCCAGGGGCGTATCCAGGCGCTTCGCCGCGAGATCCCGCACGCCTCCGAAGGGGTCGAGGAACTCCCGCTCCGGCAGCCGCACGGCCATCGCGTTCACCGTGAAGTCGCGGCGCCCGAGGTCCTCTTCGATGTCCGTGCCGAACGTGACCTGGGGATGCCGGTCGTCCGCACGGTAGACCTCCTTTCGAAATGTGGTGATCTCGACGACCGTCTCCTCGCGCCGGGCGCCAACCGTCCCGAACGCGATCCCCTGCAGGTACTTGTGCTGGGCCCATCCGGACAGCACCCGCAGTGTGTCCTCGGGCCTGGCGTCCGTGGCGAAGTCCAGCTCGGCCCGGATGGGGCGCTGCAGCAGCAGGTCGCGCACCGCCCCGCCAACGAGGTACAGCTGAAAGCCGGCCGTCCGGAATCGCTCGCCGAGTTCGACGGCGATGGGGTGGACGTCGAGGACCGTCCCGGGCGCGGTGCGCGGGTCGCGGGGTGCCATGCTCGGGCAGCATACCCGGCCCCTCCTCCCCTCCGGACCACGCAGGCCGGGCGGCCATGACGGGCGCCGTCGTTCGGACGCACGCTCCCCTTCGCCCCGCCACCCGTGCCGAACTGTCCCGGATCGCGTCGTTTGTCTTGCCGGGACGGTGGGTACCCGACGGATACGAGCGGCCCGGTAGGAGGTGACGCGGTGCCCGAGGGCAACGGCAAGATGTCGCGAGCGGAGGCGGGCCGAAAGGGCGGCCTCAGCACGAAGAAACGCCACGGCGAGGAGTTCTTCGGACGGATCGGACGGATCGGCGGGAAGAAGGGCGGGGACACGACGAAGCGCCGGTACGGCGTGGAGTTCTACCAGCAGATCGGACGCAAGGGCGGGTCGCGCTGAGCTGAGCCGCCGGATCTCGCGACCCCTGGCTCGGGCCCGCGCGTCCGGTGACCGCCGGGCGTAGGCGATACTGCTCGCCGTGCGCTCGAGCGTCGACGTTCACAACTTCCTGCTGGAGCGAGACGTCCAGCACGAGCTGTTCGCTACGCGCGGACGGCTTCGCTCGCCCGAGCGAATGGCAGGGGTCCTGGACCTGCCACCGTCCGACGTCGGCAAGGTCGTCATCCTGGACGGGCCCGGCGGTCCCGTCGCCGCCGTGCTCCCGTCGGACCGCTCCGTCGAGCCGGCGAAGGTCGCGAGTGCCGTGGGACGATCTTCGCTGGAGGTCGTTCCCGACGCCCGAGCGTCCAGGATCACTCAGTACCTCGCCGAGACGATCCCTCCGGCCGGGTTGCCGGGCACCGTCCCCGTGGTCGTCGACCGCAGCATGAACCGGGACGTGGTGCTGTACTTCCCCGGCGGTGACGCCCGGGTGGTCTTGAAGATCCGCGGGAAGGACCTGGTTCGGGCCACGTCGGCGTGCGTCGCTGCGATCTCCTCCAGGGCGCGCCCGAGAGAACGCGCCGAGCGGTGAAGACCCGCTTCGAGCATTCCGCAGGCGGGGTGGTGTTCCGGGAGTCCGGCGACGCCCCCGAGGTCGTCCTGGCCTCGCGGCGAAACCGCGCCGGCGCCCTCGTGTGGGGTCTTCCGAAGGGCATCGTCGAACCAGGCGAGCAACCGGATGAGACCGCGGTGCGTGAGGTCGAGGAAGAGACCGGGCTGACCGCCGAGATCGACCGCCCTCTCGGAGACATCTCGTACTGGTACGTGTGGGGTGGCCAGCGCATCCGGAAGACGGTCACGTTCTTCCTGATGCGGGCGACGGGGGGCGATACGTCGCGGCACGACAAGGAGATGGAAGAGGTTCGGTGGTTCCGGATTGGCGTGGCGCTGAAGCGGGCCGGATACCCCTCGGAGCGTGACGTGATCCGCCGTGCCGCCCAGGCCGTTGGCGCGACGGACTGAGGCCGCCTGATGGAGGCGGTCCTGGCGGTCCTTGCCGGGGTGGTCTCAGGCCTGATCGCCGGGGCGTTCGGCGTCGGGGGCGCCATCCTGTCGACGCCTGCCGTGCAGGTCTTGCTGGGCGCCCCGCCCATCGTGGCCGTCGGTACGACGCTTCCCGCGATCTTCCCGACGTCACTCACGGGCTCGTACGCCTACCACCGCGCCGGGGAGGTCGACGTGCGGGCCGTGCGATGGTTGGCGCCACCGGGGGCAGTGGCTTCGGCCCTGGGGGCACTCGCCACTGCCGTCATCAACCCCCACTGGCTCCTGTTGACCACGGCGATCCTGATCGGCTGGCAGGCCGCTCGGGTCGGGCTCGGCACCGGACCGGCGCCGCGGGCCCGTGCCGCCGGCGGCCCGTCCGGCCGGGCGCTGGCCGTGACCGGGGCCGGGGCCGGATTCGCCTCCGGCCTGCTTGGAATCGGAGGCGGTGTGGTCCTGGTCCCCGTGATGAACGCAGTCCTGGGGATGCCCCTCAAGCGAACGCTGGGGACATCGCTCGTCGTGATCGCCGTGATGGTCGTCCCCGGAACGGTCGTGCACGCCATCCTCGGCCACATCGACTGGGCCATCTTCGGGTGGCTCACTCTCGGCGTGGTCCCGGGAGCTGCGGCCGGGGCCAGGTGGACGATCCGAAGCCAGGAGCGAACGGTCCGCATCGCGGTCGGACTGTTCCTTGGTGCGGTCGCGGTCGCGTACGCCGCGTTCGAGGTCGGTCGTCTGCTCGGCTGATCGGGACCGGGCACCGCCGCGGCTACAATGCCGCTCGGCCATGCGCGGCTCCCGTCTCCTCCTCCTGTGCCTGCTGGCCGTCGCGGCGATGGCCACACCCCCGGCCGTCCCCCCCGCCGCCGCCCAGCTCGAGGAGCCCGTCACGCTCAGGTTGCGGGCCCAATCGCCGTGGAACGAGCGAGACAGGCCTCTGTTCCTGTCCGTCGTGGCGACGAACAACACCGAGGCCGAGCTGGAAGACCTGTCGGTGGTCCTGTCCATCGGCACGCCGACGTTGTCGCGGTCGGCCTACGAGCAGTCCCTGGTGGCCGACCAGACGGCGTTCCCCTTCGCTCTCCCCTTCCAGTTCGAAGGCACGTTGGCGCCGCACGAGGCCCGGACGTTCTCGATCCGCCATCGGCTGACGACGTATCCACAGCCGGGACAGAGCGGGCTGTACCCGATCAAGGTGCAGCTGCTCGCGGCCGACGTCCCGCAGGGCACGCTTCGAAGCGCCATGGTCTTCCTCGTCGAGCCTCCGGAAGTCCCTCTCGACCTCGCCTGGACGTGGGTGCTGGATACGCCGCTCCAGCGGACGCCGGACGGCGTGTTCCATGAGGGACCGCTTCCCGCTGCCATCGCGCCCGGGGGAACCATCGACGGGATGGTTCGAGCCCTCGATGAGGTGTCTCCCGTTTCCGCCGACATCGCCGTCTCGCCGATCCTGGCGGATCACCTTGCCGCGATGGCCACGGGGTATCGGGAATCCATTGCCGGTCGAACCCAGACGGTTGCGGTCGGGACGGGCGCGTCGGCGGACGCGGCCCGGGTCCTGGCTACACTGCAGCGGGTGCTGGCGGGGCCGGATGTCGAGGTCGTCGGCTTGCCGTACGGCGATGCGAGGTTCCCGTCGCTGTTGCGCGCCGGGCTCGCGGGCGACGTCCCCCGCCTCCTCCGCACGGGGCGGGATCGCGTTGCCGGGGTCCTCGGCGCGACGCCGACCGCGACGGTCTTTCGACCCCCCCTGTCGCAGGTCGACGCGGCCGCCGCGGCGGCGGTCTCGTCCTTCGGCGTCGAGACGCTGCTGGTGGATGCCACCACGATCCCGGCGGGCCCGGACCTGCCATTCGCCCCGCCCGCCGGAAGCGCCCGTCCCGTGGTCCGTCTCGAGGACGTTCCCGGCGTTGCCGCCGTGACTCCCGACCCGGGCGTCGCCGCGATGGCCTCGGCCTACCCGGGAGATCCCCGGCTCGCCGCTCAGGCGGCGCTCGGCGAGCTTGCCGCGATCTGGCTCGAGTTCCCGGGTACGGCCGGGCGCGGCGCGGCGGTCCTCTTCCCGGAGACCGGCGGGCTCGATCCGTCCTTCTACGGGTACTTCGCGAACCTGGTGTCCCGCTCCCCATGGCTGGCGCCGTCCGCGGCGTCGGATCTTGTCTCCGCGGCCGACGACCCGCCGGCGGCAACCCTGCCCGCCCGGTCGTTTCGCCACGTGAGCGATCGATACCGGCGGACCTTCCTGGATACGCGGCGGGCACTCGCCCAGTTCGATCAGGCGCTCGAGGGGGACGCCGATCTGATCGAGCGCCTCCAGGATGACCTCCTCCTCGCGGAGGGGGCCGTGGCGGTCTCCGCGCCGCCGCTCGGTGAGCGCTATCTGGGGGCCGTGAAGGGGGCCATCGAGGGGACGTACCGACGAGTGCACCCGCCCCCCGCCGGATATCGGTTCACGCTAACGTCGACCGGCGAGGCCCCCCCGCTGACCATGTCCAACGACAGTGCCCACACGCTTCGGGTCCGCGTCCGTCTGGTGTCGAACGGGCGCCTCCTGTTCCCTCGAGGCAACGTTCGCGAGATCACGCTTCGTCCCGAACGAGTCACCTTGGTGCGTGTGCCGGTGCAGGCCGTTGCCACCGGGCGGTTCCCGGTCAAGGTCCAGGTCCTCACCCCGGGCCGGGGGACGCCCGCGCTGATCGCGGAAACCGAGCTGGTCATTCGGTCGACCGCGTACAACCGGATCGCCCTGCTCCTGACGATCGGCGCGGCGGTCTTCCTGTTGATCTGGTGGGGGCGGGGATTCTTCCGAGGTCGCCGGGGCGGCGGCCGTCGATCTCTCCGCTCGGAACGCGGCGCGTGAGCGTCGAGACTCCGCGGGACGAACCCGGCGGCGGGGCTCCCGGAGTCGGCCACCCCCTCGAACCGCCCGGCGCGGAGGCGGCCGCCGTCGAGGCCGGCGCCTTCGTCCGCCATTCCGCGGTGATGTCCGTGGGAACCGCGCTGTCGCGGGTCACGGGGTTCCTTCGGGTGGCGGCGATGGTGTTCGCCCTGGGGGTGACTGAGAGCAGGCTGGCGGACGCGTACAACATCGCGAACACGACGCCGAACATCGTCTACGAGCTCGCCCTGGGCGGGATCCTGTCGTCGGTGTTCGTGCCCGTGTTCGTCGAATGGCTTCAACGGCGAGGGCGGGACGAGGCGTGGAACACGGCGCGGGCCGTCCTCACCGTTGGGTTGGTGTTCCTGTCGGCCGTGATGCTCCTGGGGATCCTCGGATCGTCGCTGATCATCGACTTGTACACGTTCCGAATCCCGGCCGGACCGGAGCGCGACGCGGCGCGCGCGTTCGCCGCGTTCGCCCTCAAATGGTTCATGCCGCAAATCGTCTTCTACGGGATCGGGGCCGTCGCCACCGGACTCCTCAACGCCCATCGGAAGTTCGCCCCGCCGATGTTCGCGCCCATCCTCAACAACCTCGTCGTCACCGGCGTGTTCTTCGCCTTCGCGTTGCTGCCCGGTCCCGCCACTCCGACGCCCGGAAACATCACGGACGTCCAGCGCTACCTGCTGGCGATCGGCACGACGTTCGGCGTCTTCGCGATGAGCGCGGCGTTGTGGCCATACGTGCGCGGCATCGGGTTCCGGTTCCGGTGGCGATTCGACCTGCGAGACACGGGGCTCCGCCGAATCGCCCGCTTGGCCGGGTGGACGTTCCTGTACGTGGTGGTGAACCAGATCGGCTACCTCTTCATCATCATCCTCGCCGGGCGGGTCGAGGGTGGGATCACCGCGTATCAGTCCGCGTTCATCTTCTTCCAGCTTCCTCACGCGATCTTCGCCGTGTCGATCATGACGGCGCTGCTCCCGTCGCTGTCGTCCCGGTGGGCGGACCGCGACCCGAACGCCTTTCGCTCGTTGCTGTCGCAGGGGATCCGGGCCACGGCCTTCGTCGTGATCCCGGCGGCGTTCGGATACCTCGCCCTCTCCGCGCCGCTGGTCCGACTGCTGCTGGAGCACGGGGTCATGCAGGCCCCCAGCACGAGGCTCCTGTCCAGCGTCCTCATCTTCTTCTCGCTGGGTCTGTTCTCGTTCTCGAGCTTCCAGCTCCTGCTTCGGGCGTTCTACGCCATGCAGGACACCCGGACCCCCGCCGTCATCAACGTCGCTTCGGTTGCCCTCAACACTGCAGTCAACTTCCTGTTCTTCCGATA
>JBHELE010000071.1:0-8519 GCA_046263235.1 Actinomycetota bacterium | reverse complement strand
TCCGGTATCCCTGCGACTGCAGGTACCGAGGGATGTTGTGCGAGGGCTTGGTAGGGTTGGCCGACGCGCTGACCACCGCGATGGTCTTCGTGTCGGCGTAGATCCGGCGAAGCGCTCGTTCGGTATCGGCGTCCATCGGCTTCCCTATCGAAGCAGCCCGGCCAGCAAGGCGTCGACCTGGGCCCGGTTCTCGTCCGTCCCGAACTCCCGGAGCGGGCCCGTCGGGAAGGCGTGGTCCTCCACGCGTCCGGCGCGACGCACATAGACGGCGGGGTGGATGTCTCCGGTGTCGTCGGTCTCGACCGTCACGGCGACGGCATCGGGACCGGGCGAGTCGACGAAGTTCGCCAGTGGCACGATCCCATCGTCCACGATCCCGGCCTGGGGGTCGAACGTGACCGTGCGCGCCAGGTATGACTTCTGGTTCCACAGCTCGCCGGCCTCCGAGAGCTCCGTCAGCAGGAAGGACGTCACTTCGTCCGCATTCAACGCCCGCCGAGGGCGAGGGATTCCGAACCTCGTCTCGGCCAGATGCCGGGCCAGGACCACCGCGTTGTATCGAAAGCCGTGCACCGCGGCCGAGTTCGACGAGATCCCGTACTTCTTCAGGCCCGCCTGGCCCTGCGTGACCGATCCCGCGAAGTAGATGCCGGGAACCGACATGCTCTCCCAGTACGTGCTCTGGACCGGCAGCCGGTCCTGCATGAACGTGGACACGCCCAGCTTCGGCAGGTCTCCCAGGGGCGCCGTGAACCCGGTGGCGGCGATGACGTCGTCAACGTCGAACGTCCACTCGCCGGGGATGGTGGTGCCGGCGGTGTGGACTCGCCATCCGCCCTCCGTCCGTTCGACCCGCTGGATGGCGGCGTCCAGCACGACCGCGCCGCCGGCCAGGAGATGGTCCTCGTACGGGAGGATGTACCGCGCCCGCGAGCCCATCAGCGAACGCACGATCACCGACCACTTGGCCGGGCTGGGCGATCCCAGGATGAGCTGTTTGGCGATGGGCAGCAGACCGTCCGCGACTTCGAAACCGGAGTTGCGCTTGCCCACGATGAACACGCGCTTCCCGGTGTAGGCGTCGACCTTCTTGCAGTCCACGTAGTGTGGGACGGCGTCCAACCCTTCGATGGTGGGTTTCCACGGCTCGGTCATCCCGATGGCGAACACGGCGACGTCGCAGGCGTACTCGCCGTCGGTCGTTTCGACGACTAGCCCTTCGCCTTCCTTCCGCGTGCCGGTCCATTCGCACCCGTACCGAGCGATGACGCCGGCCCGATCGGCGAACGCCGCCAGGCCGAGCTCCATCTCCTCGCGCCGCGGGTAGTACGACGTCCCATCCATGAACTCCCACACCGACGCCTGCTCATGCGGCTCGTCGGCCAGGAGTGTGTTCCAGTCGAACCACTGGTAGGCGCGCGTGCCACGTTCGGCCACGGCATACGGCTTCGTCCACGAGATGAGTCGCTGGAACAACGGGAAGCGGCGGAACATCCCGCCGGGGGCATCGTCCCTCGACAGGAGCGCATGCTCGATCCCCAGCCGGCGCAAGGAGTAGCTCAGTTGCAGGCCACCCGGGCCGGTCCCCACCACGACCACCGGATAGCGGCCCGGCGGGAAGGGCCTCGCGGAGCGAGCGTCGGCTACTGGTTCCGCCACTGGTTCGCGCTGCGGAGGCGACGGGCCTGCGCCTGGAGCATCCGATACATCACGCGGGGATAAGCGACCAGAAAGCGCTCGAGGTCGGGCCCCCCCAGAACCAGGCACCGAACGGGTCCCACGGCGACGATGTCGGCCACCGGCGCCTCCCCGAGCAGGACGGAGACCTCGCCGAAGAACTCTCCGCGGGCCAGCCGCGCCCGCTCCTCACCGTCGATCGTGACCGCGACCTCGCCGTCGACCAGGACGAAGAACCCCGTTCCTCCGAACCCTTGCCGAATGATCCTCTGTCCGGCCTCGAACCACTCCTCGTCGAAGGTGTGGGCCACGGCCTCGAGCTGCGGCTTGGCGAGGTCCGCGAACAGGGCGAGGCCGGCCAGCATGTCGACGCTGCTCTGATCGGCCATGCCCCCTCCCTGATGACGACCGCCGAAGAGCCTATCAACGCTGGGCTCTGGGCGGCCGAGGGCGTGGCCGACGCGCGGTCGTGAGTCCGCCGAGGCGCTACTGGTAGACGATCAGTTCGGGTGATGGATACAGGTTCAGCACGTCCAGCGGGGACATCAGTTCGGTGTCCTGCTCGAAGTACAGCTTGATCCCGTAGTGGAACCGCGGGTCGATGGCGAACTCCTGGTACTTCCCCGTCTTGGCGTCCGGGGTGCCGACGCCGTCCACGTCGAACGTCACCGCGACCTGGGGGGTCGGCTTCACGTCCTCCCGGTTCCGGACCATGTTGGCGGTGAACTGGTGCACGATCAGCAGCTTCTGTGGCAGGTGATACCGAGTGACGATGTCGGAGAGATACCGCACGACCCGATTGATGATCGCCGCGTCCACCGAACCGATGACCTTGCCCGGCACCCCATTAGCACCGACGTGCCACTCGGGGTCCAGGGCCAGCCCGACGTCGGGTTCCTTCAGGAACCCCTCGAATCGACGGATCTCGTCCATGAACTCGGCTCGGCCCGGCTGGACGTCCAGGATCAGCAGCGCCTTCAGATCCCGTGCCGCATCCAGGTACTGCTGGACCACGATGGGGTTCTGGCGAATGCGATACCGGCCGTCCTCACCGGGATGGCTGCTGGCGATCGTCGCGATGAGCTCGAACGCCGGGAGGATCGGACGTCGGCTTCGCTTGAAGCGGTCGATCTGCCCGAGCAGCCGGGCTCCGGCCCGCTGCGGGCCGATCCCTAGGATACCGAGGTGTTCGGTCCCCGGCGACCCATAGAACGCGACCACGCGGTACTTCGGAAAGATCTGCGTTCCTCCCACGGGGAGTGTTCGCTGCTTCACCGCTGCGGTCGCCGCCCCGGCCGTCTCTAGGCCGGGTTCCCCGCGGTTCCACAACATCCCGACCGCCAGCGCCGGGATCGAAAGCGCGAGCAAGCCGGCGACGGCCAGCCGTCTCGGCCGCACCCGGGGTGGATCCATCCGAAGCTTCGGCCCCGCGCTGTCGAGGATGGCCTCGGTCGAGATCGACACGACCTGACGCCGACTCGGAAGGACCGCCCGCCTGATCGGCGCCTGACGTCCCGGCGAGATCGTCACCGGAACGCGGGTGGCCTCCTCACCGAGGACCGCGTACTTCGGCGGAAGCACGGCAGCAGGGGCCGGTCCGACGGGCCCGTACGCCCGGGTGAACAGATCGACCAGGTGGTCGGCCGGCAGGCGCAGGTATTCCGCGTATTCCCGAAGGAAGAACTTGGCGTAGACGGGCGAGGGAAACGCCTGGAGGGGCCTTCCTTCCTCCAGTGCCTGGAGGTACTCGACGGCGATGCGTGTGTCCCATGCCGCCCGCTCCAGGTTGATCCCCCGTCGGATGCGGGCCCGGCGCAACACGTCGCCCGGCGCTGTGTCTCGTGTCTGGGAGGCCATCGGGCCTTTCGGATCGTGGTGGGATGCGGGGGAAGGTGCTCCAAGTATCCCGGCGAGCCGGGGGGCAGTCAAAGGGCCGGCCGGGTCAAACGCTGGCAAAACCGGCCAAATGGCCTTCGGAACCGGCCCTCAGAGCCGGCGAAGCTGTCCCTCGTACGGCCCACGGCCGGTGAGACACGCCGCCCCGCATCTGGTCGCCAGCTCGACCGCGCCGGACGGTGGCAGCCCGGCACCGAGGCCGAAGGTCAGTCCGGCGGCGAAGCTGTCGCCGCAACCGTACGCATCGACAACCGGCCCAGGAAGCGGTGCCGGAGCGTACGCGATCCGTTCGCCGTCCGGAGTCTCGATGGTCCCGCCGGCGGCTCCGGCCGTCAGCACGACGAGACCGGGAGGAGGATCGAGGACGGCAGGACGGTAGTGCTCGTCGGGATCCCGCGCACTCCCGACCACCGCGTCGAGCGCCACGTTCGCCCGCGCGAGGAGCGGGAACACCCGCGCGGTCGACACCAACGCCCTGGCCTGCCTGGCCTGACGGAGCGCCGCCTCGTCGCCGGCGGTGAAATACACCGCGTCGGTGTCTTCGAGCTCCTCCCATGGCAAGGGGTCGGTCGCCTTCGGCCCCAGGCGGTCTCCGAGGACGGTGATGGTCCGCTCGCCACGCTCGTCGAGGAACGTGAAGGCCCGCCGCTGTGGGGTGGGTCGAAAGGTGGTTTCGACGCGGACGCCGAACGCGGCGAGCGCGTCGGGGACCCTGTGGCCGAGCTCATCGTCGCCCAGCGCCGTATACAGCGTCGCCCCGCCGGCGAGCTTCGCGAGCTGGACGGCGGCGACGGCGCCCCCGCCGGCTGGCAGGGCCCACGAATCACGCGCATGGACGATCTCGCCGGCGGTCGGAACCCGTTCGACGAGTACGAACTCGACCCACTCAACGTGCCCGACCACCGCCACTCGCGACAAGCGTTCCACGGCCTGGACCATACCGAGAGTCTCGCCCCGACCGTCCCGACGCGAGCCGTCATCGCGACGGGGTCCGATCCGGGCGGTGAAACGCTCCCCCCAGGTGAGCGTCGGCCGAAAGGCCATCTACCCGAACGACCCCGACGGTCGGTAGTCTTGGCGAGCACGTGGCGCCTGTTCTGTCCCTGAAGGCGGCGCCCGCACGAAGCAGCCGGTTTGAGAACGTCCACCAGAGGACTGCTCTGCGTATTGATCGGGCTGATGGCGCTCCCTTCCGGCGCCGTGCACGCCGCCGGTGCCCCGGGCACGGGGCTGCGCCCGGTGGTGGTGCACCGATCGTTGCTGGGCACGCATCAGTGGTTCCAGCAGACGTACCTCGGCCTTCCGGTGCTCGACGGCTTCGTCGCTCGTCACGTCGACGACACGGGTCGCCTCTTGCTGGTCTCCGATGGGCGAAAGCGCCTCGATCGCGCGGTCGGGACCCGCCCGTCGGTTTCCGCCGCCGCCGCGATTCGAGCCGCCCAGGTCCTGGCGCCGACAGCGGCACGCGACGTTCGCCTTGCCGTCTTCGCGGAGGGTCCGGCCCGACTGGTGTGGTCGGTCGTCCTGATGCCCACGACCGGGTCGGTCCGCGTCCTGGTCGACGCCAGGACCGGTTCCGTCCTTCGAGCCGACCGCCTGGCCAGGGACGCGACCGGAACCGGGCGGGTGTTCCATCCCAACCCCGTGGCCACGCTCTGCGACCAGAGCCTGACCGATCGCTCGGACAAGGATTACGGGGCGCTGCAGCCCGCATACCGGAGCGTGACCCTCAAAGACCTCGACACGTCCGGATACCTTCGCGGACGCTACGCGACGATCGCCCTCGACAGCGGGGCCGCCTTCAGCACGAAGCGGAGCTTTCAGTACAACCGGCGGGACGACCGTTTCGAGCAGGTCATGGCGTATCACGATGTCACGGTGGCTCAGCGCTACATCCAGTCGCTGGGGTTCGACGACATCAACAACGAGCCTCAGGATCTGAAGCCGAACGCCTTCGGCGGAGACACCTCCTTCTACGACCCCGCCGAGGACTCCATCACGCTCGGGACGGGGGGCGTCGACGACGCCGAGGACGCCGACGTGACGTGGCACGAATACGGCCACGCCATCCATTACGCCCAGGTCCCCGGGTATGGCTTCGGCCACGACGCGGGCGCGATCGGCGAGGGGTTCGGCGATTACTGGGCCGCCACCATGACGCAATCCATCAGCGGGATCCGCGACATCCCGTGCGTGGCCGACTGGGATTCGGTGTCGTACACGAACACGAGGCCGCACTGCCTTCGCCGAACCGATACCGACACCACCGTCCGCGATCAGACCGGCGAGATCCACCACGACGGGCAGCTGTGGTCCCGCGCACTGTGGGATATCAATCGGGCCCTCGGTCGAACCCGGGCCGACCGCATCATCCTGGAGGCGCAGTTCGCGTTCTGCCCGGTCGTGCTGTTCTCGACCGCGGCCCAGACCACCGTCAACGTGGCGCAGCGGCTGTACGGGCAGGATGCCGCCGCGGTGGTCGCGGAGGCCTTCAGGGACCGTGGGATCGTCCTGTTACCCGAACCACCTCACATCGGCTGTGGGGTCATCCCGTCGCTGCCGGTCTGACGTCGGCGGGCCCGTGTAGGCTGGCACCTTCGCTGGGGGAGGGCGGTGTTGAACGAGAACAACCTGACTCGCCGGGAGGCGGTGGACCGCGCCCGGCTCGTCGCCAACGTCGAGTACCGCGTCCGGCTCGACCTCACCCCTGAGGACTCGTTCGGCTCCGAAACGACGATCTCGTTCGACTGCGCCGAGCCGGGTGCCAGCGTCTCCGTCGACTTCGACGCGGTCGCGCTTCACGGCGCGACGCTGAACGGCCGAACGCTCCCGGCGGACGCGTTCGACGGCCACCGCCTCCGACTCGATTCTCTGGAGACGCGGAACGAGCTGCACGTCGCCGGCTCATGCGCCTATCGGGCGGGTGGGTTCGGCATGTACCGATTCGTCGACCCCGTCGATCAGAATGTGTACTGCGCCACCCATTTCGAGCCGTTCGGCAGCCATCGTGTGTTCGCTTGCTTCGATCAACCCGATCTGAAGGGTTCCTTCGTGGTGTCGGTACGCGCGCCGTCGGGGTGGGAAGTCGTGTCGAACTCACGGGCGACGGGCCCACCGGTCGTGGACGGAGACGTGTCCGAGTGGTCGTTCGAACGAACCCCACCCATGTCCACGTACGTGATGGCCGTGGCCGCCGGACCGTTTCATGTGGTCCGGGATCGGGTGAGGGACACCGACCTCGGCTGGTACTGCCGCCGTTCGCTGGCCGAGCATCTCGACCCCGACGAGCTCTTCCACGTCACCAAGGCGGGGTTCGACTTCTTCGAGTCGGCATATGGCTACCCTTACCCCTTCGGGAAGTACGACCAGGTGTTCGCTCCGGAGTTCACGTCGGGCGCGATGGAGAACGCCGGCTGCGTGATCTTCAACGAGGTCTACATCTTCCGATCCCGGGTGACCGATGCGACCCGCGAGCGGCGCGCGGAGACGATCCTTCACGAGATGGCCCACATGTGGTTCGGCGACCTCGTGACCATGCGGTGGTGGAGCGACCTGTGGCTGAACGAGAGCTTCGCCAGCTACATGGCAGTGCTGTCCCAGACCAGCGCGACCCGCTGGAGCGACGCGTGGAGCACGTTCGCCACCAACGAGAAGACGTGGGCGTTGCGGCAGGACCAGCTCCCGACCACCCATCCCATCGTCGCCGACATCCCAGACGTCGAAGCGATCCACCTGAACTTCGACGGCATCACGTACGCGAAGGGCGCGTCGGTGCTGCGCCAGCTCGCGGCGTGGGTCGGCGACGAGCGCTTCCTCGACGGCGTGCGGGCCTACATCAAGCGGCACGCCTTCGGGAACGCCGAGCTGGCGGACTTCCTGGCTGCCCTTGAGGAGGTTTCGGGCCGTGACCTCCGATCGTGGTCGGCGGAGTGGCTGGAGACGGCCGGGGTCAACACGATCCGAGCCGACGTGCAGACGGCGAGCCGGGACGGACGAGAGGTCCTCGACGCGGTCCAGGTGGTGCAGAGCGCATCGCCCGGCCAGCCCACGCTTCGACGGCACCGGATCGCGCTCGGCCTGTACGACCTGAGCGAAGAGGGTCTGACGCGCCGGCGGCGGGTCGAGCTGGACGTGGCCGGCGAGCGAGCCGCCGTCCCCGACCTCACCGGCGAGCCGGTGCCGAATCTGGTGCTCCCCAACGACGACGACCTGACGTTCGCGAAGGTCCGGCTTGATCCTCGCTCACTGGCGACCGTGATCGAGCACATGAGCGAGCTGTCCGACCCGCTGGCCCGCGCCGTGTGCTGGACGGCGTGTTGGGACATGACGCGCGACGCCGAGATGCGCCCTCGCGACTACGTCCGCCTCGTCCTCAACGCGGCCGAAACCGAGCCGCGAATCGGATTGCTGCAGACGCTGTTGCGGCAGGCGTCGGCAGCCGTCTGGGTGTTCGGCGACCCGGGGAATCGCGAGGCCGCGAACCGATTGGTCGCCGACGCGGCCCTCGCGGCTGCCCGGAGCGCCCCGCCGGGCAGCGACCACCAACTGGCGTGGGCCCGCGCCTTCGCCGCCGCCGGACACTCGCCGGACCACGTCCGAATCCTCCACGGGTTGCTCGATGGGACGGAGGAGATCGACGGTCTGGCGATCGACACCGATCTTCGCTGGCACCTGGTGCGGTCGTTGGCGGCGGCCGGTGCCGCCGACGACGCCGCCATCGAGGCGGAGCAGGGTCGCGATCCCACGGACCTCGGACGCCGTCACGCCGCCGCGGCCCGCGCGGCCCGCCCCGATGCCACGGCGAAGGACGAGGCCTGGCGAACGATGATCGAGGACGATTCCCAGCCGCTGGCCATGGTGTACGAGTTGATGGAGGGCTTCCAGCAACCCGGTCAGGAGGAACTGCTCGAACCGTACTCGGGTCGGTTCTTCGACGCGCTGCCGCG
>JBHELE010000070.1:0-13167 GCA_046263235.1 Actinomycetota bacterium | reverse complement strand
TCTCGTCGACGTGGCTGTGGGGTTCGGCTCCGTATGGGTCAGCGACGCGTCCAGCCCGACGGTCTTCCGCCTTGATCCCACAACCCTCCGATCGCAGGCGGAGATCACCGTGCCCGGCGGGGCGGGGTGGCTCGCGGCCGGGGCCGGGGGCGTGTGGTCGGCGGGCGCGGACACCGGAACGGTGTCCTGGATCGATCCGAGGATCAACCGGGTCCGCGGCGGGGTGATCAAGCTTCACGGGGAGCTCAGCGGCATCGCCGTCGGAGCCGGGAGCGTCTGGGTGACCAACACGACCGGGCACAGCGTCGCCAGGATCGGGCTCGAGCGCGTCGTCGGGCGAGCGGTACCGCGAAGCGGGGCGGTCCCGGTCCTGTTGTCTCCGTAACCGACCGTCTTCGCTGCCGCGAGATGTTTGCCAATCCGGCCACCTGGCCGCAGTATGTCCGCACGGGAGAAAGGAGGTGGTCCGGCTGAACGACAAACGGCAGGCGACCCCCGAGGTGACTGGCTGCTGAGCCATCCCTCCCGGGCGAAGGGATTCACGACTTCGCCTTGCCGGGATGAGCCGGCAGAATCCAACCAGCGCACCGAACTCGCCGGCCCCGGGCCGGTCGACCGGGCCAGTCCGCATGGGCGGAAGTGCCGGCGAGAGGCGAAGCGAACAACGAAGGAAGATCGGGGCCGGGAGCGATCCCGGCCCCGATTCACACCCCGGTCAGTGGGGTTTGCACTTCGGCCGGTCGCAGGTCGGTGAGGGCTGCGGCTCCGGCGACGGAGGTGGCTGCGGCGACGGGAAGAAGTCCGTCCAGTCGGTCGTCGGGACGGGGGAAGGCACCGGCTGCGGGACGTACGGCGTGTACGTGAAGCCGTGCTTCGGTTTCGTGTCGTACCCGGACAGGTCCGGCGTGGCGAAGTCCCGGACCGGCCTCCCATGCATCGCCTTCGCCATGAAGTCGTGCCAGATCGCCGCCGGAATGGATCCTCCAAACACATTGGCGTACCCCTGGACGTTGTGCATCGGGATCTCGCCCTTGCGGTAACCGACCCACACGCAGGCAGCGAGTTGCGGCGTGTATCCACAGAACCACGCGTCGCGGTACTCCTGCCCGGTCCCGGTCTTCCCCGCGGCGGGGCGGCCGATGTTCGCCGACGTGCCGGTCCCGATTGGATGACGCCCTCGAGGGCGTACGTCACGACGTCGGCATCGTTTTGCTTCATGACTCGTTCGCCCTGGAACGAGGCCTTCTCCAGGACCTGGCCGGACGCGGTCTTGATCTCGGTGATGGACACCGGGGGGTGGTAGACGCCTCGGGCCGCCAGCGTCGAGTACGCCGACGTCATCTCGACCGGCGTGATCGCCTGCGAGCCGAGGGTGACCGAGCAAACGGTCTCGAGCTTCGATTGGCGAACGCCGAGGTCGCGCATGACTCGCACGACCTCATCGGGCCCGACGTCGACGACGAGCTGCGCGAAGATCGTGTTGACCGAGTGCGCGATCGCCTGGGCCAACGTGAACGTGCCCGCCTCACCGTCGGCGTAGTTCGAGACCTCCCATGGGACCTCCTTGGTGGGGTCGTCCTTGTCCGGCCCCAAGCAGCGCTTGTCCGGAATGACGATGGTCGACGGGCCCCGCCAGATCGTGTTGAGCGAGATCCCCTTCTGCACCGCCGCAGCCAGCGTGAAGGTCTTGGCGGCGCTTCCGGTCTGCCGGTGTCCCTGGGTGGCCAGATTGAACTTCCTCTTCTCGAAGTCGCGGCCGCCGACCATGGCCCGGATCGCTCCCGTGGAGGGCTCGATCGCGACCAGTGCCGCGGAGGGGTCGGACCGATCCGGGAGATGCACGGCCACGGCGCGCTCCGCCGCCACCTGCATGCTCGGGTCCAGCGTCGTCTGAACGCGGAGGCCACCCTCGAACGTCCGGTCGTACCCATCGCGGGCCAGGAGCTGCTTGGTCACGTCCTGCACGAAATACGGGTAGAGCGTTCCCGGATTCTTCAACCCCGGGAGGCGGATCGGCCTGTCCGCGTACTTGGTCGCCTCCGCCGCCGTTAGGTACCCCTGCTCTGCCATTCGATCGAGCACGGTGTTCCGGCGGGCCAATGCGGCGTCGGGTTCGCGGAGCGGATCCCAACGTCCGGGGGCAGCGATGAGACCGGCCAGGAGCGCAGCCTGGTGAACCCGAAGCTTGCTGGCGGGGATGCCGAAGTACGTGAGCGCGGCCGCCTGAGCTCCATAGGCGCCGTGGCCGAAATACACCGTGTTCAAGTACTTCTCGAGGATCTCATCCTTGGAGTACTGGTTCTCGAGCTTCATGGCCAGGATGGCCTCATGGATCTTTCGGGTGAAGGTCCGCTCGCCGCCGGTGAAGACGTTCTTCACGTACTGCTGCGTGATGGTCGAGCCGCCCTGTTCGATCCGTCCGTTCACCGTGTTCTCCCATGCCGCACGGGCGATCGCCGGAACGTCCAGACCGCCATGGCGATAGAACCCCTTGTCCTCGATGGCCACCACGGCGTCGCGTAGGGTCGGCGAGATGTCCTGTAGCGGCACGATGACTCTGTTCACCTCGGCGTGGAGGGCGGTGATCTGGTTGCCGTCGGCGTCGTACACGAACGTCGTCTGCGGCCCGACGGGGATGGGTGGGATCGAGACATCGGCGTAGCGCTGGACGGCGCCGGAGATCCGGCTCACCGTGGCACCGACCGCCAGGGCGACCACGAGCACCATCGTCACCACGACGCTCAACAAGGCCCCCACCCGTGCGGCGATGCCGACGGAGCTGCTTCGATGAGCCCCGCGATGGATACCGGGAAGGCGGCGGATCCCCGTCAGCTCGAGCGCCATGGCTACCAGCGTACCCGGCCGAACAAGGATCGAAGCCCGACCGTTAGTCCGCCAGGACGCGATTCGACCGGAGGAAGTCGTCCGTCATGTAGAACGCTTCCCGGACCATGGCTCGGGTGGTCCGGCTCCTGATCACGGCGAGCTCTCGCCGCCCGTCGAGATAGTGGAGGAAGACCTTGATCGTCGATGCGTCCACCGTGATCTCGTTCCACGACGGCGGGGTCAACCCGCGAACCCGCTTCGTCGCCGCCGTCCCAGAATTCGCCACGAGGATCCCGTTCAGACCCCAGAAGAACGGGACGTGCTTGTGCCCCGACACGATCACATCGATGTCGAGGTGCGTCAGGACCGCCAGCAGATCTCCCGCGTCGGTGATGATGTTCCGTTCCCGCCCCGTTCCGGGGATGGAGACCAGATGGTGGTGGATGGCGAAGACCTTGATGTCCTCGGGCTCGTCGAATTGGTCCCTGATCCAGGGATACCGCTCCCGTCCGATGTGCCCCTCGTTGAGATCCGGATCGGATGAGTCGACGGCCACCACCGTGACGCCGGTCGCCCGGATCCGCTCCGCCCGCTCCGGGTCGAATCCCTGCCGGAAGCGTGAGAAGCGCTCGCCGAAGAAACGCTGGAAATGGACGTAGCCCACGTTTCGGGAATCGTGGTTGCCAGGAATGACGACCTTGGGCGCCTCGATTCGCCCCAGCCATTCGGCCGCCTGCTCGAACTCCCATTCATACCCCGCCGCTGTCAGGTCCCCGGCGACGATGGCCAGGTCCGGCTCCATCCGATTGACGCGGTCGACGATGGAGCGCATCCATCCCTCGTCGAAGGTCGGCTCGCCGCAATGGATGTCGCTGATCTGCGCGATGCGTAGCGGCAGCGTGTCCGTGGGCATCGGTGACCTCCTGGAACGAGGGCCGTTCGTGTCCCGGGTACGATACCCAGGACGAGCATGAGAACGCCCAGCACTCACAGCCTGGTGAAGGCGTTGCGATCGGTTCCGGACTTCTCGGGGCTGGGCGATCACACCCTGCTCCAGATCGCCGGCGGCAGCATGAACCTGTTCTGGTCGGCCGGCGCGACCGTCTTCGAGCCCGGCTCGCCGTCGGAAGCGCTGTACGTCGTCCTCTCCGGCGAGGTGCGCATCCTGGATCCCGCCGATGGCGACGCGGAGGTGTCCAGGATCGGGCCGGGGTCATCGTTCGGGGAGCTCTCGCTGCTGCTGGCCACGAAGCATTCGAAGCGGGCGGAGGCGGTGGAGGACTCCGAGCTGTTGGTCCTGCCCCGGGGATCGTTCGAAGAGGTCCTGGACGGGAACCCGGAGCTGGCCGACGAGTTTCGTCGGCGAATCGAGCAGCGAAAGGGACTGTCCGGAGAGGTGAAGGACTCCAGCTAGAGGCGGACCTCACCGTGACCGCGCCGGCGGCGGCGGGCGCGATGCGGCCGGCTGGCCACCAGATCGCTGATCCCTCCCGCCGGGACCGGCCTCGAGAAGTGAAACCCCTGCCCGAGGCGACAGCCTCTCTCGACGAGGAACCGGTGTTGTTCTTCGGTCTCGATCCCCTCCGCCAGCGAATCCATCCCAAGGCTGTGGGCGAGCTGGATGATCGCGCTCACCATGGTGCCCGCGTCCTGGCCGTGCGGGACGTCCTGCACGAACGAGCGATCGATCTTGAGGATGTCCACGGGAAGCTCCCGCAACCGGCTGAGCGACGAGTACCCGGTGCCGAAATCGTCGATGGCGATCCTGACGCCGTTCGCTCGGAGCGTGCGGAGGATCTCCATCGTCCGGAGTGGGTCCGTCATCGCCGTCGACTCGGTCATCTCCACGACGATGCGACCAGCTTCGACCCCCCATCGGGCGAGGTGCTCGAGGAGCCGTTCGGCGAACTCCGGCTGCCACAGCTGCCGAGGTGAGAGGTTGAAGCTCACGTCCAGATCGAGCCCGTCGTTTGTCCACGACGTGGTCTGCCGAAGCACTTCCTCCAGCAACCAATCGCCGATGGTCTCGATGAGGCCCATCTCCTCGGCGAGCGGGATGAACTGCGCGGGGAGGATCAGACCCCGCTCCGGGTCATCCCATCGAAGGAGGGCCTCGACGCCCACGACCTTTCCCGGGCCCAGCTCGACCAGCGGCTGGTAGTGGACCACCCACGGGTGCGCTTCGACGGCCCGGCGGAGCCGTGTGGCCACCGAGAGGGCGGAACTGGTCTCGGGGGCTCCCGTCGGGTACACGACGTATCGACCGGGGCCGAGCCGTTTGCTCCGGTACATCGCGGACTCTGCGTTCTTGAGCAGTGACCGCCCGCTCTGGGCGTCGGCCGGAAAGATGCTCACGCCGATGCTCGCGGAGACGAACACTTCGGTGTTGCCGACCATGAACGGCATCCTGAGCGCGTCGTGGATCCTGCTGACCACGGTCTCCGCCACGAGCAGGGCGTTGTCCGCGCCGATGGCGGCAGGGACGATGTTCCGCTGGAGGTCTGCGAGGAGCAGCACGAACTCGTCCCCCCCGGGGCGAGCCACCAGGTCCGTGTCCCGGCTGGCGCTGGTCAGCCTGGCCGCGACCTGCCGCAGGAGTTCATCGCCACGGTCGTGGCCGAGGCTCTCGTTCACCAACTTGAAGTGGTCCAGATCGATGTACGCGACCGCGACCGCCTGATTGCCGCGACGGGCCCGGGCCAACGCCATCTCCAGGACGTCCTCGAACATGGTTCGGCTGGGCAACCCGGTGAGCCGGTCGTGGTAGGCGAGGAAGGCAAGCTGCTTCTCCGCAGCCTTCCGCTCCGTGATGTCGCGGATGTGAGCGATGAACACGGGCGCGCCGGGAAGGTCGAGCCGGGTGACCATCACCTCGACTGGGAACTCCGACCCGTCGGCGCGCAGGGCGGTCCACTCGACGCGCTTGCCGAGGATCGGCGCGTCTCCGGTCGCGAGGTACCGGTCCAGAGCCCGGCGGTGCTGGTCGCGCAGGCTCGGTGGGATCATCACGCTCGCGACGGTCTTTCCCACGACCTCCCCGCGGCGAAAACCGAACGTTCGTTCCGCACCCGGATTGAGGTCGAGGATGCGCCCCTCGTGGTCCATGGTGACGACGGAGTCAGGGGCGGTCTCGAGGACAGCCCTGGCCTGGGCCTCGCTGTGGCGACGGTTCTCCTCGGCCTGGAGCCGTTCCACGCATTGGGTGACCAGCGTCGCCGTTGCCTCCATCATTCGATCCAGTTCCGTGTCGGCGAGCAGCTCGTCCCGGCAGAAGAACTCCATCACGCCGAAGAGCCGCCCGCGTCGAACCATCGGGACGGCCAGGGCGCTGCGGAGGCCTTCGCGTTCGGCCACGCCCGCGCGGAAGAAGTTGTCGTCCTCCGCCAGGTCGGTCAGCCAGACCGTCCGGCCCTCGCGCCACGCGAGGCCAGGAAACGAGGCGCCCATCGGAAGCCTCGTCCTGGCGCTGATGGCCTCGAACTCGTCGAGGTCGGCCTGAGGGTTTCTCCACAGCGCGGCGCACCCGAGCGTGTTGTCGTTCGTGTCTCGGAGCCAGACCGCGCCAACGTCACAGCCCAGAGATCGGCAGATCCCTTCGAGCACGGCGGTGAGTCCGGAGCCGGAATCCTGAGCGATCGACAGCAGTGGGGCGAGCTCGAATTGAAGGAAACGCGAGTACGCCGCTCGCCGCTGCTGCTGGGTGGTCATCTTCGTCCCGGCTCCCACCGAACGACCGTAGGCGACCAACCTAATGTAGGGGAAGGTCCGCCGAAAGCAATCGGCCGAATGGAAGGGCACATGCGGCTATGCGAACGGAGGGGGCCTCCCCCCGCGGGAGGCCCCCTCCTCGAGCTTCGAACGGCGCCTACGGCTGTTTGATCTCGGACCGCTCTTCGACGCGTGCGCCGAGCGTCTGTCCGTCGCCCCGCGACTCTCTGGCGATCTCGAGTCGGATCCGTTCGACCGCCCTGCGGATCACGTCGTCCGGCACCTCGCCGATGTCGGCGATGGAGGCGGCTTCGTGGGCGACCGCCGCGCCCCGCTCCGAGAACGAGTACGCCGCCTCCCCGTGCTGCGACAGGTCCAGGCCGGTGTCCTCGTCCTCTTCGCTGGCCCGAAGTCCCACGACCAGGTCGACCACCTTCAGGATGACCAGCGTCGCCACGAAAGAGAACCCGAGCGTGATCCCCACGGCGGCGGCCTGCTTGGCGAGTTGAGCGAGTCCACCGGCCGCCCCGGCCGAGTTGATGGCCAGGCTGGCGAACATGCCGGTGAAGAGCGCACCCACGATGCCCCCGACTAGGTGCACGCCCACGACGTCCAGGGAGTCGTCGAGCCGCAGTCGCGACTTCAAGCTCACCGCGAGGAAGCACACCAGGCCGGCGGCGAACCCGATCGCCAGGGCCGGCAGCGGTCCGACGTAGCCGGACGCCGGTGTGATCGCGACGAGGCCGGCCACGGCGCCGGTGGCCGCGCCGATCGTGGTGGCCTTGCCGTGACGGATTCGCTCCGGGATGAGCCACCCGAACACGGCCCCGGCCGCACCGAGGTGCGTGGCCACGAAGGCGCTGGATGCCAGGGTGCCCGCAGCCAGGGCGCTTCCGGCGTTGAACCCGAACCACCCGAACCACAGGATCCCGGCGCCCAGGATGACCATGGGGACGTTGTGGGGAACGAACGCCTCATTCCCGTACCCGCGGCGCCGACCGAGGTAGATCGCGGCGGCCAGCGCCGCCGCGCCCGCATTGATGTGCACGACGGTGCCGCCCGCGAAGTCCAGCGCGCCGATGCCGTTCGCGCCGAGGAACCCGCCGCCCCATACCCAATGTGCCACCGGCGAGTACACGAGCAGGGACCACAGCACGATGAACAGGACGTAGCCGGGGAACCGCATGCGTTCCGCGAACGCCCCGGGGATGAGCGCGGGAGTGATGACGGCGAACATCAGCTGGAACACCATGAAGGCGCTGGCCGGAACGGTCGGGGCCAGGCTGACCGGATCCGCTCCGATTCCCTTCAGGCCGAGGAAGTTGAGCCCGCCGATCCATGAGCCCTTGTCCGGCCCGAACGCGAGGGTGTACCCGGCGATGACCCAGACCACGGTCACCAAGGCAAGAGCGATGAACGACTGCATCACCGTTGCCAGCGCGTTCTTCGAGCGAACCAGCCCTCCGTAGAACAGGGCCAGCCCGGGGGTCATGAACATCACCAAGGCAGCCGACGCCAGCAACCAGGCAGTGTCTGCGCCGTTCACTTCCATCCCCGTCACCTCCGTGCGCGAGCGGCCCCGTCCAGGCCGGACACGGCTGTTTATAGGGGACGAAGATTTCGCTTCAATTTCCCGACTGTTTCGAGTCCGTTAATTCAAGGTGCCGGACCGAAACGGCCAACCGAGCGCGTCCTGGTGAGACGTTCTAGTCGAAGGCGTCCTTGATGCCTTCCTTGACCTTGTCGGCGCCTTCCTTGGCGTTGCCCCACGCCTGCTTCGCGTCGCCCTTGACCTGGTCCTTCTTGCCTTCGGCCTCGAGGCTTTCGTCGTCGGTGAGGTCGCCGGCGCCCTCCTTGACCTTGCCCTTGAGCTCGTCGACCTTGCCTTCTGCCTTGTCACCGGTTCCGCTGCCCATGCCTCTCCTCCTTCGTGGATGGGACCGTCGATATGTACCCCAGGCACGCGCGGCGGGAACGCCGGGGGGTGTGGCGGTGGGACCCTGAGGTGCCCCTCAGGTAGACTCGAACGCGAACCGGGAGAGGTCGCCTAGTCCGGTCTATGGCGCCGGTTTGCTAAACCGGTTGGGGTGTTGAGCCCCTCGGGGGTTCGAATCCCCCCCTCTCCGCGCTGCGCCCGTAGCTCAATCTGGACAGAGCGTCTGACTACGGATCAGAAGGTTGGGGGTTCGAATCCCTCCGGGCGCGCAGCCGAAAGGGTCGCGTCAAGCTAAGACGGTCGGGGCTCGGTGCGGGTCGGCGCGGCGGCCGTCGCGAGGCCTTCGGCCTCCACGCGATAGAGCGCCTGGGGGTGGGGCAACCCGGCCAACCGATGCCGGCCGGCGCTTCGAAGCCGAACGCCCTCCGATGTGGTGGTCTTGACGCCGGCCTTCGTCTCCGCCGAGAGAAGGATCTGACCGCCGTCGGCCACGGCGCAGATCCGAGCCACGGTGTGCACGGCGAGACCGACGTACCCGGTCTCGGTCAACGTCGGCCGGCCGCTGTGGATGCCGGCACGCACCCGACACTCGACCTTGAGCGGCCACGTTCGCGTGGCCAGCTCGCGCTGCATCGCGACCGCCGCGTGGACCGCGGCGGCGGGCGTTCCGAACGCGGCGAAGAACTCGTCCGCTCGGGCGTCGACCTCGTGACCCCCGGCGGAACGAACCGCCTTCCTGATGATCCCCCGGACGGCGTCCAGGAGGCCCGCATACCGGTCGCCCAACTTTCGGACGAGTGCCGTCGAATCCTCGATGTCCGTGAAGAGGAACGTCACGTCGCCACGAGGGAGAGAGCTCACGTCGACGCTCCCGGGCCCGTGCGTTCGCTCGGACCGGAACTGGCCGTCGATGAACCCGACCGGCAGGATCCCGAACTTCTTCGCCGCCTTGAGGAGCCTCCTCCGGGCGCGCGCTCGAGCGGCATCGTCCTCGAACGACACCCGCTCGAATCGAGCCAGGGCGTTTCGAACGTGGGACTCGTCGTGGATCGGCAGCCGGCGGCGTCCGCGTGCGTCGATGTACGCGAACGCGCTGTCGGGCAGCTTCGCACGGTCCTTCGAGGAGAGCCGGGCCATCGATTGAAGATAACGTCCCGCGGGGACCGAAGATTTCCGCGCCCACTCCGGTGGGAAGGCTGCGCTCGATGCGGCTCGGGCCGCCAGGAGACTATGCAAGCGGCCCGCCATCCGGGCATGATTGGCGCCATGCAAACCGGTCGTCCGGCCCGGCCACCGACGCGGCTCAGGGCCATCAGCGTGGTGGCGGCCGCTGCGTGCGTGATGGCGTCGCTCGGGTCGATCGTGCCCGCAACGAGCGCGGCCGCCAAGACCCCGCGGGCGGTTCGGATCACCGGCCCCCTGCACACCAGGGGTGGTCGGATCCTGGACGCGACGGGGAAACGCGTTCGATTCCTCGGAGTGGGGGTGCTGGACCTTGCCCCGGGGCGAGGCCTCTCGAGCGATCAAACCGGCAGCGAGTGCAACGGATGGCACATGCCCCCCGACGAGGCGTACGCCAACATCCGGAACTGGGGCTTCAACTCGGTGCGCCTGGCCATCTCGTGGGCGAACCTGGAGCCGGCGCCGCCGGTTCGGCTGGGCGTGGCGGAGATCCATCACTGGAATTTCGAGTATCTGTGGGCGCTCGACGAGGTCATCGACGAGTTCACGTCGCGGGGCATCGCGGTCATCATCGAGATGTCGCAGAACGGTTGGTCACCGGCGTTCAAACGACACGAGTACCCCGGGTGCCCCGGCCGGGGATTCCCGGCCTGGCTGTACGAGGGCACCAAGACGAACACCATCTGGGAGGCCAAGCGCGAGTTCTTCACGAATCACGACGGCGTGCAGGACATGTATGCGACGGCGTGGCAGGTGGTGGCGAAGCGGTACGCGAATCGGGTCATGGTCGTCGGCGCCGACATCATGAACGAGCCGTTCATCGACCCGGCCGACATGGCGCCGGAGGATACGAACCTCGAGGCGATGTACGAGAAACTTGGCGGGGCGATCCGCGAGGTGGCCCCGCGAATCCTCCTCATCTTCCAGGACAACCAGACCCGCGGATTGCACGTCAAGCTGCAGCCGGATGAGCCTCCGCCGTTCGCCAACGTCGTGTATCAAGTCCACCTGTACTCGGTCGACTGGAAGAATGCGTCGCCGCGCATGTCGCAATGGACCAAGGTGGCCCGGCGCTGGAACGTGCCGCTGTACATGGGCGAGTTCAACGGGTTCGGGGCCGGAAGGAACAACAAGCCTGCGTATCCTGGATGGCTGAAGAGCACGAATTCGCTGATGTCCTACTGCAAGCAGAATGGGATCAGCTGGACGTACTGGGCCTACTGGGGAGGGACGTCGCTGACCCAACCCGGTACACAGCAGGCGAAACCGAAGCTTCTGGCGGCACTGCAGGCCGGCTTCTAGCGCTCGCCACGGGTCGGGCGGTACACTCCGCTTCGTGGCAGACGCCGGCGTTCTCCACCCGATCGAGGATCCCCTCGCGTACGAAGAGCTCGAGCTGGCGTTTCGGAACCGGGCCATGCCGCTCGAGGCGATGCGCTACGACGTGACCCCGACGGGGCTTCATTACCTCCTGATCCACTGGGACGTGCCGGAGACCGAGGCCGACGCGTGGCGCCTTCGCATCGGCGGGCGGGTGGGGCGTCCCCTCGAGCTGACGCTGGACGACATCCGGTCGCGTCCCGCGTCGACGATCCCGGTCACCCTGGAGTGCTGCGGGAACGGCAGGGCGCTGATGAAGCCGCGGGCCGAGGGACAGCCATGGCTCAACGGCGCCATCGCGACGGCCGAATGGACCGGCACGTCCCTGGGGCCGATCCTGGACGAGGCGGGGGTCGAGGACGATGCCGCGGAAATCGTGTTCACCGGCGCCGATCGCGGGATCCAGGGCGGGATCGAGCAGGACTACCAGCGAAGCCTGACCGTCCAGGAAGCCCGGCGTCCGGAGGTTCTCCTCGCGTATGAGATGAATGGCGCTCCCCTGGAACCTCAACACGGCCATCCTCTTCGCCTCCTCGTGCCGGGGTGGTACGGGATGGCCAGCGTGAAGTGGCTAACGACGATCGAGGCTGTGTCCGAGCCGTTCATGGGCTACCAGCAGGCGGTGGCGTACCGGTTCCAGTCCGGCCCCGAGGTGTTGGGCGAGCCGTACACGCGTATTCAGGTACGCGCGTTGATGATCCCTCCCGGGATGACGGACTATCCGGCCCGGCGCCGGTTCGTCGACGCGGGGCCGATCACGTTGCGCGGCAGGGCGTGGTCCGGGTGGGCTCCAGTCGAGCGGGTGGAGGTGGGCGTCGACGGGGAGTGGGCCGAGGCGAAGCTCGATCCTCCGATCGGCGACTTCGCGTGGCGCGGGTGGACGTTCGAGTGGGAGGCCGTGCCAGGGTCGCGCGAGCTGGCGTGCCGAGCGACCGACGCCGAGGGAAATCAGCAGCCGCTCGAACAGCCCTGGAACTTCCAGGGAATGGGGAACAACCTCATTCAGCGCGTGCTGGTGGTGGTGCGGTAGCAAGCGGGAGCGGATCCGCGCTACTCGTCCCCCGACGGATCCTGCCACTCGTCCACCTCGAACCGGTCGCCCAACCCGGTCTTGAGCGCCTCGGTGAACGACTCGAACTGCGACTCGGTCATCGTCACCGTGCCGGCGAACACGAGATGACCAACCTGGTTGCCCGCTACGAGGTTCGCGGTGACGGCGTTCTCGTTTCCCGGGGTCCTGGCCTGGTATCGCCCCAGGACCTCCAACTTGAACGAGGTTCGGTCGGGCATGGCGTTCCTCCTTCACTTTATTCGACTTAGGGCCTGCCTTCGAACAGTGTGCGCCAAGATCGTTTCGCCGCGCGAGCGGGTTAGCGCGTGATCGATTCGGCCATCGGCACCGGTTCGCAGCCGTGCTCGTCGCCGCCGAAGCAGTACACGCGGTAGGCGCGCTGGATGACCGGTTGCGCCACGTTTCGAACGTGGATACCGCCGGGCGTGATGCCCTTCTCCGTCCCTCGGTGTGCGTGCCCGTGCAGCATCAGATCCGCGCCCGCGCGGTCGGCGGCCTCACCGAGGAGGTAGCTCCCCAGGAACGGCCAGATCTGGGGCGGCTCGCCGACCAGCGTCTCCTTGATCGGCGCGTAGTGGAGCAGCGCCACACGGTAGTCCGTGTCGAGCTCCGCGAGGTTCTGTTCGAGCCGTTCCGCCAGCGACTTCGTGAGGCGAACGAACGCCTTCATCTCGGGTTCCCCGAAGTCGGTGGCGTTGCCGCCCACGAACCCCCCGCCGAATCCCTTCGTGCCGGCGATGCCGATGCGCTCGCCGCCGACCTCGATGACCGCGCTCTCTCCCTCCAGGACCTGGATGCCGGCGTCCTCGAGGACCTTTCGGACCTGCTGCTCCTGGTCGCCGTGGTAGTCGTGGTTGCCGAGGACTGCGACGATGTGGACCGGAAAGTCCCGCAGCTCATCGGCGAGGACCGCGGCCTCGTCCGGCTCGCCGTGGCGGGTCAGGTCGCCGGTGAGCAGGAACACGTCGGCCCGGCCCGGCAGATGCTCGAGGTGGCTCCGGAACATCCCGGCCGAATCGGTGCCGAAGTGCACGTCACCGGTCGCGGCGATCCGGATCAGAGG
>JBHELE010000069.1:0-2872 GCA_046263235.1 Actinomycetota bacterium | reverse complement strand
TCTGGACGTACTCGATGAGCGCGACGGACCCGGGCTCGAACTTCCTGGCCACGACGTCATACGTGTACCACGGGATCCGGGGCGGCATGTGGGTGCAGATCACGTCGACCGGACCGACCCGGCCGAACTTGGCCTGGTATTCCTCGTCCGAGACCTCGCCCGGGACTCCCAGCGGGGTGCGGACCCCTCCGCCCACGAACCCGAAGGTCATGGTGCCGAACGTCACCGCCTCCCCGTCGACGAAGCGGACACGGTCGGGGAGCAGGGATCGAAGCAGGTCGGGGTGATCCACGTTGCCGAAGGTGACGTAGGTGTGCTCGGGCAGCACCTCGAACACCCGCTCGTAATCGCGCCGAGCCAGCTCGACGAACCGGGCCCGGAAGTGCTCGGGGTCGGTCCAGCGGTCTCGGATGACCGAGCGGGCCTCGTCGTAACGGCCCTGGGCCCGGAGCTCGGCGGCCTCGACCACCGGTTCGCGCCCGAAGATCTCCACCAGGATGCCGTCCCACGTCCGGTAGTCCAGGACGTTGATGAGGTCTCCCAACACCAGCAGGACGTCGCACCGGCGGGCCACATCTTCCACGTGCTCGACCGCTCCATGGAGGTCCGAGATGGCGGTCACCCGCATGGGGCCGAGGGTAGCATTCGGGCCCATGCGTCCCGTCCGGGCCATCCTGTTCGACTACGGGCACACGTTGGTCGACTTCCACCGGACCGAAGAGGCCCTTCGCGACGCCTACGAGCAGATCGGGGCCCGCATCGAGGCCGTTGCGTACATGGAGGTCCCGGAGCTCCTGGACCTGATCGAACGCGTCGCCGGGGGGGTCGACCGGATGGTTGAGGAGTCCTACCGGCAGCGACGCCTGGAGGAGCTCGACATCGTCGCCGTGTTCCGCGAATCGCTTGCCGCGGTCGGGTTCGACCTTCCGGACGACGTCCTGCAGCACATCATCGCGGTCGACCATTCGGCGTATTCGCGCTCGATCACGATCGAGCCGGACATGCTCGGCGTGCTTCGCGATCTGCGCCGGCGCGGCTACCGAACGGCTCTTGTGTCCAACGTCACCCTGCTCCCCCGTCTGATGCGTCAGGACCTCGAGGCTCAGGGCTTGGCGCCGCTCATGGATGCCCTGGTGTTCTCCAGCGAGGTACGGGTTCGAAAGCCCGACCCACGGATCTTCCGACACGCCCTGGACGAGATCGGAGCGCATCCGTCCGAGGCCGTGTTCGTCGGCGACCGCCTCAACGACGACGTCACCGGGGCCCGAGGCGTCGGGATGCGCGCCGTCCAGACCGTGCAGTTCCGGACCGAGGAGGATCCGGAGGTATCGCCGGACGGGCGGATCGAGCACCTCTCGGAGCTTCCCAGCTTGCTGGAGACGTGGGGCGGCTACTCGTCGTCTTCGGTGTCCGAGGGCGAGGCCCGCTCGTAGCGGTCCCCCGCGGCTCCCAAGATCCGGCGCCGGAACAGCAAGATCAGCGCCAGGCCACCGACAGCGATCAACACGAACGGGAGCGTCAGCCCACGGGCCTGCACGCGAAAGCGGACGGGGGGCGGCGCTCCGACCGCGTCCGACGAGACCGGGATCACCCGGAGGGTGTGGGGGCCCTCCGGAAGCGCCCGCAGGTACACCGTGGTCCGGTTCCCCGGGCTTGCCGATGCGACAGGGATCACGCGCCCGGTCGCGGCGTCCTCCAGGCTCGCCGGCGCGCCGTCCAGCGTCGCCACGAACCGGACCTTCGAACTGGCGCCGACGACCGTGACCACGAGCAGCACGTCGGTGTCGGTGGTGGACCCATCTTTCGGCGACACGACGACCAGCGAACCGCCTGCCTGCGGCGCGGCGGGCGGCGCCGGGATCAGCGTCGCGGCCGCCGCGACCAATGCTGCTGCCAGGATCCGGCGGCCGGTCATCGACGCGGATCGTACTGTGCGCCTGTCACCGGCGAACCGACTGGCCTCTGGATCGCCGCGGATACACTCCGCGCCGTGCGGATACTGCTGTGGCACGGCTGGCTGCTGGAAGGCTCGGGCTCCAACGTGTACGCCGCGAAGCTCACCGAGGTCATGCGCAAGGCCGGGCACGAGGTCTGGCTCGTGTGCCAGGAGCGTCATCCCGAGCGGCATGCCTTCCTGGATGCGTGGGCCACCGCCGGTCCAGACGGGATGTCATCGCTCACCGGCAACCCGGCCGCCACCGCCGCGTCCGGCCGAGCGATCCTGATCCGCCCCGAGATCGGGTCGGTCTTGCCGGTGTTCGTCCTGGACGAGTACGAAGGGATCACGCCCAGGCGCTTCGTCGACCTCACCGACGCCGAGCTCGACGAGTACCTCGAGCGGAACGTGAACGCCCTGCGCTCGGTGGCCGAGACCCACCGGCCGGACGTGGTCATCGCGGGACACGCCGTTCCCGGACCCGTCGTGGCGGCCCGGGCGCTGGGGGGACGGCGATACCTGTCGAAGATCCACGGCAGCGACATCGAATACGCGGTGCGGGAGCAACAGCGGTACCGGCGCCTGGCCGCGGAGGGGCTGGAACGGGGCACGGCCGTGATCGGTCCGTCCGCGGACGTCCTGGATCGTCTGGTCGGGCTGGTCCCCGCCGTCTCGGACCGGATCCACGTGGTCCACCCCGGCGTCGACGCCGCGGTGTTTCGTCCGGACCCCCGACGAGACGCGCTGCCGGATGCGGCCCGTCGCCTGGAGAAAGACCCGGCCCTCGCCCGGGGTCGCCTTCCAGGCCTCGACGACGACGTCGCCCGGGCGGTGGCGGCGCGCGACGCGGGGGCGCTGGACCGGCTGGCGCTCGCCTACGACCAGCAGGCGCCCGACGCGGCCGCGCCGGGGGTTCTGCGGGAGCTGGCTCGTGAG
>JBHELE010000068.1:0-7905 GCA_046263235.1 Actinomycetota bacterium | reverse complement strand
TACCATGGGTGCGAGGTCTGCACCCATGGAGCAGCAGGAGGCGGTCAAGCAGGAGCGCCGGGGAGGCCTCCTCTCCCGGCTTCCCTTCCGGCCGTCCGACACCGGTCCGGCCGATTCGTTCGAGGGACTGATCCGCGCGGTCAAGGCGTCGAACGCCAAGGCCGACGTCCGCGATCTACAGCGGGCCTATCAGTTCGCCTCCGATGCCCACGAAGGGCAGAAGCGACTCACCGGCGAGGACTTCGTGGAGCACCCCGTCGCGGTCGCCACGGTCCTCGCCGACCTGGGGCTCGGTGGCGCCACGTTGCAAGCGGCGCTGCTGCACGACACCGTGGAGGACACGCCCATCACCGCGGCCGACATTCGCGAACAGTTCGGCGATGAGGTCGCGATGCTGGTCGAGGGCCTCACCAAGCTGGACCGGATTCGGTTCCGGTCCCGGGAGCAGGAGCAGGCCGAGAACACCCGCAAGATGATGGTGGCCATGGCCCGGGACCCCCGGGTCCTGTTGATCAAGCTGGCCGACCGTCTGCACAACATGCGCACGCTGTCCGTGTTCTCGCGGCAGAAGCAGCAGGAGAAGGCAACCGAGACCCTCGAGATCTACTCGCCCCTGGCGGCCCGCCTCGGGATGTATCGGCTGAAGATGGAGCTGGACGACCTGTCGTTCCAGGCGCTCCATCCGAAGCGGTTCGAAGAGATCCAGAGCCTGGTCGAGAAGCGAAACGACGAGCGCCACGACTACGTCGACGTGGTCATCCAGCACCTCAATCAGAAGCTGAAGGAGCTGAAGATCAAGGCCGACGTGCGGGGCCGGCCGAAGCACCTCTATTCGATCTACGAAAAGATGGTGCTGCGTGGCAAGGAGTTCAACGAGATCTACGACCTGGTCGGCCTGCGGGTCCTGGTCGACTCGGTTCGCGACTGCTACGCGGTCCTCGGCGCGTTGCACGCGCTGTGGAAGCCGGTGCCCGGCCGGTTCAAGGACTACATCGCGATGCCCAAGTTCAACATGTACCAGTCGCTTCACACGACCGTGATCGGGCCGGAGGGCCGGCCGCTCGAGGTCCAGATCCGCACCCACCAGATGCACGACACGGCCGAGGACGGCATCGCCGCGCACTGGCGGTACAAGGCGAGCGCGGCCGGCAAGAAAGGCGACGACCGGGACGATCTGGCCTGGCTGGGCCGGATGCTCGAGTGGCAGCAGGAGTCGGGCGATCCGCGCGATTTCATGGAAGGCCTGAAGATCGACCTCTACGAGAACCGGGTGTTCGCTTTCACCCCGAAGGGCGATGTCGTGGACCTCCCGGCCGGGTCGACCCCGCTCGACTTCGCCTACGCCATCCACACGGATGTGGGTCATCGCTGTGTCGGCGCTCGGATCGGGGGTCGGCTGGTTCCGTTGGACTACAAGCTCCAGACCGGTGAGGCCGTGGAGATCCTCACGTCGAAGGCACCGGACGCCGCGCCGAAACGGGATTGGCTGTTGATGGTCAAGTCACCTCGGGCCCGGAACAAGATTCGCCAATGGTTCTCCCGGGAGCGCCGCGAGGACGCCATGGAGACGGGGCGAGACCTCCTGCAGCGGGAGCTCAGGCGCCAGTCACTCCCCGTGGTGCGGCTGTCGTCCGACGAGACCATGTCCCACATCGCCGCCGACCTGAAGTACCCGAACCTGGAGTCGTTGTACGTGGCCATCGGCGAGGGGCACGTCTCGCCGCAATCGATTGTGACGCGGCTCTCGCGGCTGGTCTCGGACACCGTCGAGGAGGAGCCCGAGGAGATCCCGCCGGCCCGGCCGGTCCACCTCGGCGGGGACGGAAAGCAACCCGTCGTGGTCCAGGGGCGGAGCGACGTGTGGGTGAAGTTGGCCCGGTGCTGCACGCCGGTTCCGGGCGACGAGATCAGCGGGTTCGTCACTCGCGGACACGGCGTGTCGGTCCACCGAAGCGACTGTCCGAACATGCGGGCGCTGGTGGCGACCGGGCCGGAGCGGTTGATCGAGGTCTCGTGGGCAGCCGGGAAACCGACGTCGTTCATGGTTTCGATCCAGGTCGAAGCGCTCGACCGGCAGAAGCTGCTGCGGGACGTGGCGAACGTCCTGGCCGATCAGCGGGTGAATATCGTGAACGCCTCCACCCACACCGGCCGCGACCGCATCGCCACGCTTCGGTTCACCTTCGAACTGGCCGATGCCACGCACCTGTCGAGCATCCTGTCCGCGGTCAAGCGGATCGAGGGCGTGTTCGACGCTTACCGGGTGGTACCGACCTGACGAGGCGGACGTAGGGCGTCGACGAACGCCGTGACGTCGTCCGCGACTCGTTTCGGCTCCTCCCAGCACAGCGCGTGTCCGGCCCCCGGATACACGACGAGTCGTGCGTTCGGGATCGCTGCTGTGAGCGCGCTCTGGTCCTCGAGAGGTACGGCCGGGTCGCGGTCGCCCCACAGGATCAGCGTGGGCGCAGTGATCTTTCCGGTGTCTTCCGACGCGTCATCATCCAGGAGTCCCTGGATCGTCTCCTTCCAGACGCGCGCGGGCACTTTCCGGCTGTCCGTCAGCAGCGCCTCGAAGAACGCCGGCGACACGGGCTCGACGATCGTGCTCCCCTGAACGTCCCGGACCAGGCCTGGGGGGACCGGATCCGTGAGCTCCGCGACGGTTGACCGGAGGAACTCGACCAGGGTCGTCTTGTCCCGCAGCGTGAACGGGGAGTTGATCAGCACGAGGCCCAGGACGCGGTCGGGGTGCATGACGGCGAAGCGCCGAGCGACGACCCCACCGCTCGAGCTCCCCGCGATGACGGCGGCATCCAGGCCAACGGCGTCCATGAATTCCGCCAGGTCCTCCGCGAAATCGCGGGTGCGGTAACCCGTCGCCGGGTGGTCGGCATCCCCGTGGCCCCGCTGCGTCGGCGCCACTGCGTGGATGGACGAGGGGAGATGCTCGAGGACGAGCTCGAACGAACGCCAGGAATCGAGGAACGCGTGCGTGAAGACGACGGGGATCTCGTCATTCCGGCCTTGTTCGACGTAGGGAAGGCGCAATCCGCCGGCGAGCTGCGTCCACCCCTCGACAATGGCCATCGATCGGACAGTACTCCGGCGCCAGAGGTTGCGGTAGAACGGTCGAATGCGTCTCGTCGTTCAGCGTGTTTCCACGGCGTCGGTTCGCTTGGGGGGACGAACGGTCGCGTCGATCGGGCCCGGTCTGCTGCTCCTGGTCGGCGTGGGTCGAGATGAGCGGGACCGCGAAGCGGAATGGCTGGCCCAGAAGGTCGCAGGACTGCGGATCTTCGAAGACGACGCCGGGAAGATGAACCGTTCGGTCCTCGACGTCGGCGGCGAGGTGCTGGTCGTCCCGCAGTTCACGCTGTACGGGGACGCCAGGAAGGGCCGCCGTCCGTCGTGGGTGGCAGCGGCGGAGCCGGGCGTCGCGCGTGAACGCGTGGAGGCGTTCGCCGCGGCGCTCGAACGAAGGCGTGCCGGTTCGTCGCGGCGCGTTCCAGGAGCACATGGAGGTCGAGCTGGTCAACGACGGCCCCGTGACGGTGCTGCTCGAAGGCAAGGAACCGGCGTGATGGTTGGGCGTTTGCTCCCCGGAGAAGGGCCCCAATGCGACCCGGCTGATTCCCGGGTCGGGAGCGGTTCGGCGGCGCTGTTAGCATTCCGCGGATGTACCTGCAGGCGTTCAACGACAACCCCTTCGACACGAACTGCTGGCTTCTGTCGCTGGACGAACGGGATGAGGCCGTCGTCATCGATCCGGGGTTCTACCCGGACCGGATTCGCTCGCTGCTCCGGGATGCCGGCAAGCGACCGGTCGCCGCCCTCGCCACACACGGGCACGCCGACCACGTCGGCTCGGTCGTCCCCCTCTGCACGGACATTCCGCTGTACATCCACAAGGACGACGAGCTCGCCCTGACGGACGCCCGCGCGTGGGGGTCCGGCTGGCCCGACTCCCCGGGGCGACCCGATGACGTCCGCGCGATGTCCGATGGCGACGTGCTGGACCTCGCGGGCATCACGCTCGAGGTCATTCACACTCCCGGCCACACGCCCGGGAGCGTGTGCTTCCGGATCCCGGATGCCCTGTTCAGCGGCGACCTGGTGTTCGCCGGCGCCATCGGCCGATACGACTTTCCCAACTCGTCGGCCCGGGACATGGAGGCCAGCCTGCGGCGGTTCCTGGCGCTGCCGGACGACCTCCAGGTCCTGCCCGGTCACGGTCCGGAGACGACGGTCGGGACCGAACGGCGCACCAACCCGTTCTTGATCGAGCTTCGCTGAGCGCATGGAACTCGCTCCGGTCCGCGGCACGCTCGACCTGTTGCCGCCCGCCGGAGGCCGGATGCGGGCGCTGTACGACCGGGCCGCTCGGCTGGCCCACCTGTACGGCTACCGATATGTCGAGACCCCTACGTTGGAATCGACGGACCTGTTCTCCACCACGTCCGGCCACAGCAGCGACGTGGTGTCGAAGGAGATGTACACGTTCGAGGACCGGGGCGGGCGATCGCTGACGCTTCGGCCCGAAGGTACCGCGCCGGTCATGCGGGCCTACCTGGACGACATGCACAACCAGATCTCACCGTTCAAGGCGTACTACCTCACCCGCATGTACCGATACGGGCGGCCCCAGGCGGGCCGGTACCGAGAGCACCGACAATTCGGGATCGAGGTATTCGGGGTGGAGTCGCCGGCGGCCGACGTCGAAGTGATCCTGCTGGGTGACCGGTACCTGCGAGGACTGGGCCTGTCCAGGTACCGGCTCGAGATCAACAGCATCGGCGACGAGAACTGCCGCCCCGCGTACCGGGAGGAGCTCCTGAAATACCTTCGAGAGCACCGGGACGAGCTCACCGACGAGCACCGCGACCGCTTCGAACAGAATCCGCTTCGCGTCCTGGATTGCAACGACGAAGCGTGCCGGCGGGTCGCCGAGGGCGCGCCGAAGATCGCCGACCATCTGTGCGAGCCATGCCGGGAGCACTTCGAGGGTGTCCTCGCCGGCTTGCAGAGATGGGGGATCGAGGCGACCCAGACCGCCACCCTGGTTCGGGGGCTCGACTACTACACCAGGACGGCCTTCGAGTTCGTGAGCGAGGTGCTGTCTCAGGCTCAGGCCACGTTGTTCGGTGGTGGACGGTACGACGGTCTCGCCGAGGCGCTCGGCGGTCCTCACGTCCCGGGTGTCGGGTTCGGGATGGGGCTGGAGCGCGTCTTGCTCGCGTTGGAGGACGAAGGCATCGCCCCGCCGGAGGAAGCGCCCCTCGACTGCTTCGTCGTCTCGGTCGGGCCGGAGCTCCGGACGAAGGCGGAGGACATCACCAACGCGCTTCGGACCGCCAGGCTCTCGGCGGAGCTCTCATTCGACGACCGGCCACTCAAGGCGCAATTCCGAATGGCCGACCGGGCCGGAGCGCAGTTCGCGGTGATCGCCGGGGAGAAGGAGCTGGCCTTCGGGAGGGTCACGGTTCGGCGCCTCTCCGACGGCGAACAGCGGGTGCTGTCGATCGACCGGGCCATCGCCTGGATCAAGGGCGGCGACGAGGTGATCGGCATCGAAGGGCGAGGCCGATGACGGAGCAGCCGCGCCTTCCCGGAGGACGAACATACATGTGCGGCGGCCTGCGGGCCGGACACGCCGGAGAGGTGGTCGACGTGGCGGGATGGGTGGCGCGGCAGCGCGACCACGGCGGCGTGGTGTTCTTCGACCTCCGAGACCGAGACGGTCTGGTCCAGGTCGTGGCCCATCCGGAAGAGGCGCCGGACGCGCATGTCGTCGCGTCCGACCTGAAGCAAGAGTCGGTGGTGAGGGTACGAGGGACCGTCCGCCTCCGCCCCGAGGGAACGGCGAACCCCAACCTGCCCACCGGCGAGGTGGAGATCGCGGCGGACCACGTCGAGGTGGTGACCGAAGCCGAGACGCCGCCCTTCATGGTCGAGGACCGGGTCGAGGTCGACGAAACGCTCCGGCTGACCTACCGGTATCTGGACCTCCGACGGCCGGAGATGACGGAGACGCTGCGGCTGCGACATCGGGTCTTCGAGTCCATTCGGCGCTTCTTCGACGAGCGAGGGTTCGTCGATGTCGAGACCCCGATGCTCACCAAGAGCACGCCGGAGGGGGCGCGGGACTTCCTCGTTCCGTCGCGTCTCCAGCGCGGCAAGGTGTACGCGCTGCCGCAATCTCCACAGCTGTTCAAGCAGCTGCTCATGGTGGCCGGGCTGGACCGCTACTACCAGCTGGTGCGGTGCTTTAGGGACGAGGACCTGCGGGCCGACCGGCACTGGGAGTTCACCCAGCTCGACCTTGAGATGTCGTTCGCCACGGAGGAGGACCTCTACGAGGTCGTCGAGTCGATGTTCGCGCGGACCTTCGCGGAGACCCTTCAGATCGAGGTCCCGACGCCGTTCCCGCGGTTGACGCACGACGAGGCCATGCGCCGGTACGGCTCCGACAAGCCGGACACCCGATACGCGATGGAGCTGGCCGAGCTGACCGACGCGTTTCGGGGGAGCGGGTTCAGGGCGTTCGCCGGCGTGGTCGCAGACGGGGGTGTGGTCAAGGGATTCGCCGCCCCCGGTGCCGCGGGATGGTCACGGTCGGACCTGGATCGGCTGGTGCAGGAAGCGAAGGCGAGAGGCGCGGCCGGACTGGTGTGGATGGCGTTCACGAGCGACGGCGCGCGGTCGCCGGTCGAAAAGCATCTGTCGGCGCCGGAGGTCGACGCGATCCGTACCGCGACCGGGGCGGCCGAAGGCGACCTCGCCCTGATCGTGGCGGACCGGCCCACTCGGGTCGGCGTCGCCCTCGATGGCCTGCGACGGGTGATGGCCGATCGTCTGCACCTGGTTCCGGATGACCACTGGAACTTCGTATGGATCACGGACATGCCGCTGTGGGAGTGGAGCGAGGAAGAGCAGACCTGGGTCCCGGGCCACCACCCCTTCACGTCACCGGCCTCCGATGACCTGCAGCCCGAGACGGCGAAGGCCCGGGCGTACGACATCACGCTGAACGGCTACGAGCTGGGGAGCGGCAGCATCCGGATCCATGAGCCGGAGGTCCAGAGGAAGATCTTCGAGATGATCGGCCTGTCGGAGGACGAGGCGAAGACGAAGTTCGGGTTCCTCCTGGAGGCGTTTCGGTTCGGGGTGCCGCCCCACGGTGGGATCGCCATCGGGATGGACCGCGTGGTGATGATGATGGGCGGTCGAGAGAACATCCGCGACGTCATCGCGTTTCCGAAGACCGCATCCGGCACGGAGCTGCTCACTGGCGCGCCGACCGACCCAACCGCGGAGCAACTCCGAAACCTCGGGGTCCGATTCGCCGGAGAGTGAGTTGAATCCCGTCCGACGGCGGGTGTAGCGTCGCCGGCAGAGGCGGACGCGACCCGGTCCGTGAACTCGCGACCCGGAAAGATCGCCTGGGAGCCCGCCTCGGGCGCGGCGGTGCAGACCCCGCGAGGGGACTCTAAGCGGTCCGGAGGGCACCCACCCTGCTGATGAGCGGGTACGCGACGAAGCGGGCCAGGCCGTGTCCGCCTCGTCGTTCGGTCCCGTCGTACCGTCGGCCGCTCCACCGCGTCGGCTCGCTCGCGGTTCGCCTACAGTCGATCCATGGCCGAGACGCCGCTCGCCGCACGCATGCGCCCGCGAAGCTTCGACGAGGTTGCGGGACAGCGCCACCTGATCGGCCCGGGAAAGGCGCTGACGGTGTTGGCCGAGTCGGGTCGCCTGCCGTCCGTCATCCTGTGGGGGCCGGCCGGGAGCGGGAAGACGACGCTGGCCTATCTCCTGGCCAAGGAGTCCGGCGGTGAGCTGGTGCAACTATCGGCCGTGTCCTCTGGCGTGGCGGACGCCCGAAAGGTCATCGATCGGGCCAGGGAC
>JBHELE010000067.1:0-7228 GCA_046263235.1 Actinomycetota bacterium | reverse complement strand
CGAAGAGGGCATCGTGCCGGGCGGTGGCACCGCGCTGCTGAACGCGGCGGACTCGATCCAGGTCGAGGCGCTCGACGACCCGGACGAGCAGACCGGCGCCAAGATCGTGCTCCGCGCGCTCGAGGAGCCGGTCCGCCTGATCGCGGAGAACTCCGGCTTCGAGGGCTCGGTGATCGCCGACCGGGTCAAGAACGCCAGCAAGAACGAGGGCCTCAACGCCGAGACCGGCGAGCTCGAGGACCTGATCAAGGCCGGCGTGATCGACCCGGCGATGGTCACCCGCTCGGCGCTGCAGAACGCGGCCTCGATCGCGGCGCTCGTGCTCACGACGGAGAGCACCGTCGTCGAGCGGCCCGAGGAAGAGGAGCCCGCGGCCGCCGGCGGCCACGGCCACATGCACTGAGGCGACACGGAAGCGCGAAGAGGGGCCGGGGACATCCCCGGCCCCTCGTCGTTTTCACCGGCGATCAACGCCGCGACTCCCTCTCCGCGCCCGGCGGCTCGATTGTGCATGATGGCGGGGACCGAGGATCGATTCCACGGGGGGAATCGCTCGGCGCGAAGCGACGACGGGAGGTGAGCGATGTCCGATCAGGACGAGCGGTCCCGTCAGGACCGCGAGGCCGGGGTTCTCCCCGGGCCTCTCAAGCCGGTCGAGGATCTGGCCCAGACCGGGATGTCGATGGTTTCCGACCTCGTCCAGGCTCCGATGCGGCAGCTCCAGGACTGGCTGACCGGCGCGGACGGGCCCTTCCAGGGGCTGGCGAACCAGCTCCAGACCCAGGCCCGGCGGATGCAGCAGGAGATGGACCGCCAGCTGAGGGGCTTCGAGAAGGTCCGGGACCGGTTGGAGCGGCGATTCGGCCGACAGGTCGAGGCATTGAGGCGCCAGCAGCAGGATGCCCTGAAGGAGCTGCGGCGAGCCGCCTCGGATGCCCGGCGGACCGCCGAGCAGCTTCGAGCCACCGGGCGACGGGGTCCGGCCGGCACCACGCGACGGACCGCCGCGGCCCCGGCGGCGAAGAAGTCCACGGCGAAGAAGTCCACGGCGAAGAAGTCCACGGCGAAGAAGTCCACGGCGAAGAAGTCCACGGCCAAGAAGTCCACGGCCAAGAAGTCCACCGCCAAGAAGTCCACCGCCAAGAAGTCCACCGCCAGGAGGTCGACAGCGAAGAGGTCGACAGCGAAGAGGTCGACAGCGAAGAGGTCGACAGCGAAGAGGTCGACAGCGAACAACCCCACCGTCAAGCGCTGACCGGCCTCCGCCATCCAACGTTTGGAAGAAAACCCCCCCACCATGTGCGTTTTCTTCCGAAGGTTGGCCTCGCGGCTGCCCCCCGCGCCGCCAGGCGGCCCCCCGCGGCCGGCCTCGCGGCCGGAGAGCGGCCGGAGCCGGGGGTTCCGAGGCCGGCCGGACGGAGCTGCTGCGCCTTCACCCGGGTTCGTATTCGCGGGCGGTCACGTAGAGCCCGTACAGCAGCGCCACGGAGAACGCCACGGCCACGGCGGCAAGCCCCCACCATGGCGCCGCCGAGTCACCCGCCCGGACGCCGAACGCAGCGTGAAGGATGGCGACCACCGCCGTTCCCACGGTGGCGAACGCGAAGGCCCAGGACCACCACCAGAGGTCCTGGGCCCGATGACCCACCAGCACCATCAACAGCGCCAGCCCGAACGCCTGCAGACCGAGGATTCGAAACCACGCCGGCTCGGCCGGAGGCGGTTGCCCGAGCACCGTGTCCATAGCGAACCGAGGCGCCGCCGCGAACACGATCCCGGCGACGGCCCACACCGCCGCTTGCAGGTACAGCGCCCGGCGCAGGGCGTTCACGAGCACCGTTCCATACCCGGCCGACGGAGCATGACCCGGTACAATACGCGGGCACCGCGGCCGGTTCGGTCGGCGCGGAGAACGGAAATTCGCTCAATCCTCGAAAGGAACGTCCATGGCTGAAGGTCCGCGCGTCGCCGTGATCGGGCTGGACTGCGCAACGCCGCAGCTCCTGTTCGATCGGATGGCGGACGAGATCCCCAACATCAACGCCCTTCTTCAGCGCAGCATGCACGGAGACTTGGCGAGCATCACGCCGCCGATCACCATTCCGGCGTGGGCCTGCGCGATGTCCGGGAAGACGCCCGGGCAGCTGGCCATCTACGGCATGCGCAACCGGAAGGACACGACATACGACGGGCTCTCCATCGCCACGAGCCTGGCGGTGAAGGAGCCACAGGTGTGGGACCTGCTGGGGCGGCAGGGCAAGAAGTCGCTGCTCATCGGCGTTCCCCCGGGGTTCCCCCCCACGCCGCTGGAGGGGTGGCGGCTTTCGTGCTTCCTGACCCCGCCGTCCGCCGACTCGTTCACGTACCCCACCGAGCTCGGGTCGGAGGTCTCGGACATCCTCGGTGGCGACGAATACATCTTCGACATCCCGAACTTCCGAGAGCAGGGCTTCGATCACGTTCACGACCAGCTGTACAAGATGACCGAACGCCGCTTCCGGCTGGCATCGAGGCTCGTGAAGACGAAGCCGTGGGACTTCTTCATGTTGGTCGAGATGGCGACCGACCGTCTCCATCACGTCTTCTGGCACCACTTCGACCCGGCGCATCCGAAGTACGACGCCGGCAACAAGTTCGAGACGGCGTTTCAGGACTATTACCGCTTCCTCGACGAGCAGGTCGGCCAGCTCCTCGACGCGCTGCCGGACGACTGCGTGACCATCCTCATGTCCGATCACGGCGCCCGCCCCATGGTGGGCGGCGTGTGCTTCAACGACTGGCTCATGCAGGAGGGGTACCTGGCCATGTCGGAGGACGTCACGGAGCAGACCCCGATCGCCAAGGCCCCGATCGACTGGGCCAGGACGGTGGCGTGGGGCGACGGTGGGTACTACGGCCGGCTGTTCGTGAACCTCAAGGGACGCGAGCCCCAGGGCACCGTCGACCCGAGCGAGTACGAGCGGGTCCGCGACGAGCTGATCGAGCGGCTGGAGAAGATGACCGGCCCCGACGGCGAGGTGTTGGAGACGAAGGTGTACAAGCCGCAGGACGTGTATCCGGAGGTCCGTGGGGTCGCGCCGGACCTCATCGTGTACTTCGGCGACCTGGAGTGGCGGTCGGTCGGCGCCGTCAGGGCCGGGACGGTGGCGGATGTGTTCACGTACGAGAACGACACCGGACCGGACGGGGCGAACCACGACCGCACGGGGGTCTTCGCCATGGCCGGCGTGCCCGGCCAGCCGACAGGACGAACGGAGGGCCTGCGGCTCATCGACGTCGGCCCCACGATCTTGAAGCTCTATGGAATCGAGCTCCCGGAGGGGGCTCAGGGAAGGAGTCTGCTGTGACGCGACAGGGTGACGAGCGCGGATTCACGGTGTGGTTCACCGGTCTATCGGGCGCCGGCAAGTCGACGCTCGCCGAGATGCTCTTCCACGAGCTTCGGCGGCGTGACATGAAGGTCGAGCTGCTCGACGGCGACGTGGTCCGAACCAACCTGTCCAAGGGTCTGGGGTTCTCGAAGGAGGACCGCGACACGAACATCCTCCGCATCGGGTTTGTGGCGAACCTGCTGACGCGCAACGACGTGGCCACCATCGTGTCGGCGATCTCGCCGTACCGCGAGGCCCGCAACCAGTGCCGGGCCATGATCAAGGACTTCGTCGAGATCTACGTGCACGCCACTGTGGACGAGTGCGCCAAGCGTGACGTCAAGGGCCTGTACGCGAAGGCGTTGAAGGGCGAGATCACGGGGTTCACCGGCGTGTCCGACCCGTACGAGCCGCCGCAGAGTCCCGAGATCTATGTGGACACCATGACGCAGAGCCCGGACGAGTCGCTGCAGATGGTTCTGAACGAGCTCGCGGACATGGGCTACATCGAGGACAACACACGGCTGGTCCACCACCCCGATACTCATTCCGGCTACACGGACCTGCGCCCGGTGGGCGGGGAGGCCGGAACCGCCAGCTGAGCCTCCCCGCATCCAGCGGCGGATGGTCGACTGACCCTGCCGCGGCTGCTAACGTTTCGAGATGTTGCACCAAAGACGCCTGCCCTTCCCCGGGCGGGCGTCTTGTGCATTGGGCACGGTGGTGGCGGCGGTCTGAAATCGAGGGAGGTAGCGGGGCGTGGATATCGAGATCGGGATCGGCAAGACCGGGCGGAGGGCCTACGGCTTCGACGAGGTCGCGATCGTGCCCTCTCGGCGGACCCGTGATCCCGACGACGTGGACATCCCCTGGGAGATCGACGCGTGGCGGTTCCCCTTGCCGTTGATGGCCTCGGCCATGGACGGCGTGGTCTCGCCGGCCACGGCCATGGAGATCGGTCGCCTCGGCGGGCTCGCGGTGCTGAACCTCGAGGGACTCCAAACGCGGTACGAGGATCCGGACCCCATCTTCGAGGAGATCTCTTCGCTTCCCGACGAAAAGGCGACGCGACGGATGCAGGAGCTCTACCAGGAGCCCATCGACGAGCAGTTGGTCGTTCGGCGCATCCGGGAGGTCAAGGAAGCGGGAGTGGTGGCCGCGGCCTCGCTCACGCCGCAGCGGGTGGCGAAGTGGGCGCACCTCGTGCTGGAAGCGGAGCTGGACATCCTGGTCATCCAGGGGACCGTCGTCTCGGCCGAACACGTCTCGTCCCGGACGGAGCCCCTCAACCTGAAGGAGTTCATCGCATCGTTCGACATCCCCGTGATCGTGGGAGGGTGCGCGTCGTACCAGACGGCGCTTCACCTGATGCGAACTGGCGCGGTCGGCGTGTTGGTCGGGGTGGGTCCGGGTGCGGCCTGCACCACGCGGGGGGTGCTCGGTCTCGGCGTTCCCCAGGCCACGGCCATCGCCGACGCGGCCGGGGCCCGGATGGAGCACCTCCGCGAGACCGGCCGGTACGTGCACGTGATCGCCGACGGTGGGATGCGCACCGGCGGCGACGTGGCCAAGGCCATCGCCATGGGCGCCGACGCGGTCATGATTGGCTCGCCCCTGGCGAAGGCGTACGAGGCCCCCGGTCGCGGTTACCACTGGGGCATGGCGACGTTTCACCTCGACCTCCCCCGCGGGACGCGGGTGGCGACGAAGCAGATCGGGTCCCTCGAGGAGATCCTGGTCGGCCCGGCCCACGAGAACGACGGGACGCTGAACCTGTTCGGGGCGCTCCGTACCTCCATGGCAACGACCGGCTACGCCACGATCAGGGAGTTCCAGAAGGCCGAGGTCATGGTGGCCCCCGCCATCAAGTCGGAGGGGAAGCGGGATCAGCAGGCCCAGCGGGTGGGGATGGCGTAGAGGTTCATGACCGATCCGCGCCCGGTCCTCGTCGTCGACTTCGGGGCCCAGTACGCCCAGCTGATCGCCCGGCGGGTTCGCGAGTGTCACGTGTACTCCGAGATCGTGCCGTTCGACGCGCCGCTGCAGGAGATCGAAGCGCGGCGACCCGCCGGGCTCATCCTGTCGGGCGGTCCGGCATCGGTGTACGAACCCGGCGCGCCTGCCGTCGACGCGGGACTGTTCGGGCTGGGGGTCCCTGCCCTCGGCATCTGTTACGGCCACCAGGCCATGGCCCGGGCCCTCGGTGGTCGGGTCGAGCACACGGGGAGTCGCGAGTACGGCCGGACCACGCTCTCCGTTGACGAACCGGGGGCCATGCTCACCGACCTCGGGTCGACCGAGACCGTGTGGATGAGCCACGGCGACACCGTCACGGAAGCTCCGGACGAGTTTCGGGTGACCGCGCACACCGAGTCGACGCCCGTGGCGGCCATGGAGGCCCCGGAGCGCGGCCTTTACGGCGTGCAGTTCCACCCGGAGGTCTCCCACACCCCGAGGGGGCTGGAGGTCCTGAAGCGATTCCTGTACGACGGGTGCGGCGTCCTTCCGGAGTGGACGCCCGCGAACGTCATCGAGCGCGCGGTCGAGCGGATCCGGCACCAGGTGGGTGAGGCCCAGGCCCTGTGCGCGCTCTCGGGCGGCGTCGACTCGGCCGTGGCGGCCCTCCTCGTGCACAAGGCGATCGGCAAGAACCTCACCTGCGTGTTCGTCGACCACGGGCTGCTCCGGGCGGGCGAGGCCGAGCAGGTCGTCGCCACTTTCTCTGAAGCGTTCAACGTCCCACTCGTCCATGCCGACAGGTCCGAAGCATTCCTGTCGAAGCTCGCCGACGTCACGGATCCCGAGCTGAAGCGAAAGGCCATCGGAGAGCAGTTCATCCGGTCGTTCGAGGAGATCGCCCGGAATCGGGGGAGCGAGGCCAGGTTCCTGGTCCAGGGAACGCTCTACCCCGACGTGATCGAGTCGGGGTCGCGAACCGCCGCCAAGATCAAGAGCCATCACAATGTGGGCGGGCTCCCCGAGCGGATGGATTTCGAGCTGGTCGAGCCACTGAGGGATCTGTTCAAGGACGAGGTTCGAAAGGTCGGCCAGGAGCTCGGCCTGCCCGAGGAGATCGTGTGGCGACAGCCGTTCCCCGGACCGGGCCTGGCCGTTCGCATCATCGGCGAGGTGAGCCGGGAGCGACTGGATACGCTGCGGGCCGCCGACGCGATCGTCCAGGAAGAGATCCGCCGGTCCGGGCTCGCCGGCGAGCTGTGGCAGGTGTTCGCGGTGTTGCTGGGGGCGGTCAGGAGCGTCGGCGTGATGGGCGACGGCCGAACGTACGCCAACCCGGTCGTCCTACGCGCCGTGACCAGCGAGGACGCCATGACGGCCGACTGGGCCCGGCTGCCCCACGACGTGCTGGATCGCATCGCCTCCCGCGTGGTCGCGGAGGTCCCCGGCGTGAACCGCGTGGTCTATGACATCACGTCGAAGCCGCCGGGCACGATCGAGTGGGAGTGAGCTAAGCCTGAACGGGATCAACTGGGCATGTCGGCCGAAACAGCCTAGGTCGATAGTTGCATAGCCCTGCCTCCGTGGGTAAGCTTCGCGCGACCTTGACGCGACCGGAAGGAGCCGGAATGAGGGGAAGAACCGTTTTCGCTGTTGCCATGGCCTCGATGCTCGCGATCGCTCTTCTTGTCATGGCGAACTCGGCGAGCGCGGCAGGCGAAGCCATCGTCTGTCACGCGACGGGGTCGCAGACGAACCCATTCAATCTCCTGGTCGTCGACTCCGAGAGCACGCAGTTCCAAGGCCACCTCGGCCACGAGGACGACATCATCGCCGAGAACCCGACCCCAGAGCAGCTGGAGGAGGCCAAGGCGATCAAGGAGGGCGAGAGCGACCAGACC
>JBHELE010000066.1:0-2957 GCA_046263235.1 Actinomycetota bacterium | reverse complement strand
CGGCGCGTGGTGTGGCGCGCGACGGACATCACGCACGAGAACGAGTGCGGGGAACTGGTCCGCGCGGCGGCGGACGCGTTCGGCCGGATCCACGTGTTGGTGAACAACGCGTTCGTCCAACCCCCCATCGAGTCCATCGAGGAGAACACGCTCGACACGTGGAGGCGGTCGTTCGAGATCAACCTCTTCGCCCAGGTGGCGATGGCCAAGGCAGTCATCCCCGCGATGAAGGAGCAAGGATCCGGTTCGATCGTCTTCGTGGCGTCGATGTCGGTACGTCGGATCAGGGAGGGTTTCGGGGCATACGCGGCGGCGAAGGCCGGAGTGCTGTCGACCACCCGAACGCTCGCTCGGGAGCTCGGGCCGAACGGCATCCGAGTGAATGCCGTCGTTCCCGGCTACGTGTACGGCCCGTCGCTTCGCTGGTGGTTCAAGCAGCTCGCCACGGAACAGGGTCGGACGCGCGAGCAGGTTTACGAGGAAGTCGCCGCGGAGACGAGCCTGAAACGGTTGCCGCTGCCTGATGAGATCGCCGACGCCATCGTGTTCCTGGCGAGCGACCTCTCACGCGGGATTACCGGCCAATCCCTCGACGTGAACGCCGGTCACTGGTTCGACTGACTCTGCGACTCGTCGAACATCCGAGCGGTCAGTTGGACGCTCTCCGATCTGGGTTCGATCTCCTCGTAGAGGCGTTCGTAACCCGTGTGTTTGATCCGCCATTCACCGTGGACCTTGACTTACTCGTCCCGGTAGAAGCCCGCGCCGCGGACGGTCGTGGCATGCTCGACCAGGATGACGACGTCGTCCAGGGCCCACACGCCGACCGCCGTGTCCGGACCCGCCAGGTCGATCTCGGGCTGCTGCACACGATGACTCGTCAGCACGTTGGGTGACGCCAGCGCCTGTCGCAAGAACGCGAGGATGGCATCACGCCCCTGAAACGAGTACTTCCCGTCCGAATATGCCGAGGTCGCGTCCGGAACGAACAGGTCCCCCAGCTCATCCCACCGCTTCAGGTCGAGCAATCGCACGTACAGATGCTTGAGGCGCTTGATCGCCTCGATCTCGACGAGGTCGTCTGGGGTCGCGGCCGGTCGCCGAGGTGCGTCGGTCACGTTCCGGCGTCGATGGAGACGAACGGAGTCTCGGCGTCGAGCTCCGCTGCCGCCACGCGCTCCTCGAGGTATTTCGGATCCCACCACGTCAGCTCGAGCTGCTTGGCTCGGCGGAAGTACAGCTGCATGTCGAGGTCGGTGGTGAACCCGATCCCGCCGAAGACCTGGTGGCCGAGCTTGGTCGCTCGCCGGAACACGTCTGCTGAATACATCTTCGCCATGGCAGCGAGGGTGGCCGCCCGCCGGCCCATCGACCTGGCCCAACCCGCTTCGTACACGAGCGTCCAAGCGCCTTCGATCTCGGTGGCCATCTCGGCGAGCGGATGGGCCAGCCCCTGGAAGCTCCCGATGGGCCGGCCGAACTGTTCTCGGTCCTTGGCGTACTCCACGGACAGCTCGTGCGCCCGCGAGGCGCCCCCCACGGCGTACGCGGCCAGGGCGATCAACCCGTCGGTGGCGGCCTCCTCCCAGATCCGCCAGCCATGTCCCGGCTCGCCGACGCGATTCGATGCCGGAACCTCGACCCCTTCGAACCGAACGAACGATTCGGCGTCGTGAGCCATGGCGACCAGCGGCTCCATCTCCACGCCCGGCGCCGTCGGATCGATGAAGAACGGGTCGATGGCATCGGGTTCTTGGCCTGTCCTGACCAAACAGATCAACCGCGTGGCCGATGCGGCGAACGGGACGAGCACCTTCGTCCCCGTGATCCTGAACCCGTCGCCGATCTGCTCCGCCGTCGTCTGCACCCCGCCGGGCCCACACCCACGTTCGGGCTCCAGCCACGCCGTGGTCAGGACCTCCTCCCCGGCGGCGATCCTCGGCAGGTACTCCGTACGGTGCTGATCGGTCCCGCCGTGCACGAGCAGTGAGACGCCCGGGACCGAGGTGGTGAAGTGCGGAGTCCAGCACAGCGCCCGGCCGAACTCCTCGTACGCGATGACCGTTTCGACCGCCGTCAGTCCGGACCCCCCCGCACTCTCCGGAATGGTCAGCCCCAGCAGACCGGTCGCGGCCAGGTCCCGCCACAGCTCCGGCCGATACCCGACCGGATCCCCTTCGAGCTGACGAACGATATCCATCGTGGAGTGACTGGCGCACAGGTCGCGGACGGTCGAACGGAGCAGCTCCTGTTCCTCGGTGAACGTCAGGTCCACGTGTCGCTCCCTTCGAACCGGATCACGGTCGCCAACGATCCGGCCCACGTTGCCACGGGTTGTCGCCGCGACGCGACGGAAGGGCGATCCGGGCCGAACACTCGGTGACGGTCTCGCCGTCTACGGTCAGATCGATGTCGAGATCGACCCACGTGCAACCGGTGTCGTCCGGTCTCACGTCTCGGACCACGCCATCGAACACCAACGTATCGCCGGGGCAGACCGGCGTTCGCATCCGAAATCGAAGCCGGCCCAGCCGGCCGAGCGGCCCGGTCCAATCCGTGAGATACCGTTCGATCCACCCGGCCTGGTTCGGCGTGTTCAGGAAGATGTCGCGGGTTCCGGCGCGTTGGACCGCCCAGGCGTGGTCGTGATGCTGCGGCTGCCAGTCCCGGCTGGACGACGCGCCCATCACGACGGCCTTCGCGGTCACGGTCACCTCCAACCGTGGCAAGCGCTCGCCAGCGGTGACGCTTTCTGCGGTCAGGCTGGCCGGCGACATGCTCAACCCTCACGGCGGTAGGCGAACATTCGATACGTCTCGACGCCGGCCACCTCACCCCGCTGGTTCGTGTACGTCACGTCGATCGTCCACGAGCGCCCCGTGCCGAGCCGGTTCGTGCGGACGTCGCCGATCTCGCGAACGGTCTGCGTCGTCGCGACGCTGTCGCCCATCCGGATC
>JBHELE010000065.1:0-5699 GCA_046263235.1 Actinomycetota bacterium | reverse complement strand
TCTCCCACGTCCGCGGCACCGCGAAGTCGGGCGGATGCCTGGAGCAGGACGGGATCAACCAGCAACGCGACTTCGGCACGGTGGTCGAATATCTCGCCCGCCAGCCGTGGTCGAACGGACGGGTCGGCTCGTACGGGATCTCCTACGACGGCGAAACGCAGAACGCGGGAGCGATCCACCGCCCCCGGGGGCTGGCCACGATCATCCCGATGGAGGCCATCAGCGGCCTGTACGAGACGGTCTACTTCGACGGCGTTCCGTTGTACGCGGCGAACCCGTCCGTGGCGACCGCCTACACGGTCGGCAGCGTCACCCCACCCAACAACAGCCACTACCCGGAGCGGCTCGGATGCGCCTCGGAGCAGATCCTCAGCAACCTCGATCCATCCGGGACCATGACGCCCTATTTCGTGGAACGGGAGTTTCGCCTGCGGGCCGACCAGATCCGGGCCAGCGTCCTGTTCGTCCAGGGGTTCCAGGACGATACCGTGCTGCCGATCAACATCGACCGGTTCTACGACCGGATTCCTTCGTTCAAGCGGGCCATCCTGGGACAGTGGAGCCACGAGATCCCGGATGCCAACGACCACGGCCGCAAGGACTGGTTCGACATCGTGCACGCGTGGTTCGACCACGAGCTCCTTCGCCTGCCGACGGGAGTGGAACGGTGGCCGCCCGTCCAGGTGCAGGACGAGAACGACGTGTGGCGGGCGGCGGACTCGTTCGCGGGCCTCAGCACGCGGCGGCGCCAACCGCTGGGGCGAGGGGCGTTCGGCGCGGCGGCCCCGTCCGGGGCGGTCCAGGCGTTCACGGAGGTGACGGAGGCGTTCTGGGTCGGACCGACCCTGCATAAGCCCCTGCACCTGTCGGGTCAGGTCGTGCTCGACGCGACCATCACGCTGGACCGCTCGGACGCGCACTTCGTCCTGCACGTCGAGGAGATCCGTCCGAACGGGTCGGTCGAGCTGTTGACGGAAGGGTTCCTCTCGGCGCCCCACCGGGAGGATCTCACCCGGCCGGTTCCGGTCCCGTTCGGCCAGCCCGTGAGGTACCGCATTCGAACCTATCCGTTCGACGCCACCCTCGGCCGCGGCTCGCACCTTCGCATCACGCTGAGCGGGTCGGAGCTTCTGTCGAGCCGGAACCTCCTCGTCAACCGAGCCATCCCGGCGGGGACGCTGTTCACCGCCCGTGTCGCGGTGGACGGCCGCTCGGCCGTCATCCTCCCGGTGGTCACCCGAATGTGCGGGGTCGATGTCCGGCAGACGCACCCTCTCGAGGTGCGGGTCCCGGGCTGCCCATCAGGGCCGGGCGGCTGAGAACGAGGCGGTCCCGCCCCGCCGAAGGCACCGGCGGGCCGTGGCCAATGGTCAGGGCGTTACAGATAGGGGGTTGACGTACGGCCCCTGTGCAGCGACTCTAGATGGGCCTTCTTTTTCGCCGAGCGGCTTCGCCGTGTCCGAACGGATGCCGCGTTCTCTTTGGGGGGGACATGAACTCGACACGAAGGTTCGTCGTTCGACGCCTCGCGCCGCCGATCCTCGGGGCGCTGATGCTGACCGGCCTGCTGGCCACGCCCGCGTCCGCGGCGCGGGGACTCCACTTGGAGTTCGGCACGCAGCCCTCGCATATCACGGCGGGTCAGGCCATCGCTCCCGCCGTCACCGTGCGAGTGCTCGACAGGAAGGACGCGCTGGTGACGAACAGGGTCTACTCGGTGACGCTGTCAATCGCGAACAACGCGGGCGGCGGCAGCCTGTTCGGCACCAGGACCGTCAACACCGTCGGCGGGGTGGCGACGTTCAGCCAGCTGACCATCGACAAGAGCGGGGCCGGATACACGCTCCTGGCATCGAACGCGGATGCCGGCCAGCGGGAATCCGTCGGGTTCGACGTGACCGGATTCGCCCAGCAATGCCTCGGCAACCAGTGCGCGCTTCAAACGGGCTCCACGACGGCGAACAACCCGACGAACGGGGCGGCGTCGGTTCCGGTGAACGCGTGCAGCGCGGCGTTCTGCTTCCTCTCCCAGGAGGTCGTCACCGGTCAGACGTGCGGCGACCAACCGTGCCTGAACGGCGGCGGCGTGGTCGTGTACCCGCCCCCCAACGCGTCGAACGTCGTCAAGTTCACCTTGGAGAATTACTACACGCCGGACTCCGGCGGGATCGGAAACCGGGAGGTGTACCTGGTCAAGTTCTCCGGTGAGGAGATCACCCTTCAGCGGTGCCCGAACCGACCGGGAAACCAGGCGTGCATCCTGAAGGCGTCCGCGATCAGTGGCTCCATCGTGAGCGTCACGGTCCAGTTCCCACCGAACGACCCGCTGATCAAGCACTAGCGGCGTTCGATTCGGTGTCGTGACGGGCGGCGGCCCACGAGCCGCCGCCCGTTCTCATTCGGTCGCGCCGTGGCCGACCAGGGCCGAGCCGGACCGGCGGTCCCGCCGACCGATCTCCGGGATCCCCGGGATCTCGGGAACCCACACGACGTCCAGGCGATCGAGGATGGCGTCACTTTCCACGTGCGCCTCGGTGGGATCTCCGCCCTCGAGCAACGCGAGCTGGGCCATGGCCCGCAGCGTGAGGCCGACTTCGTATTCGGCCTTCCGCCGCCTCCCCACCTCCAGGCTCTGCTGGAGCGCCGCCCGGCCCGGATCGATCCGGCCGAGGCGCATCAGCGCGAGGCCCCGGATCCGCTGCAGGAAGGGGACGTTCGCGTCGACTCCACCCAGGGCCTCGGCCGTGCTGACCGCGTCGTCGGCGGTATGGAGCGCAGATTCGGCCTCGCCCCTCAGCAGCATGCACTCCGCGACGCGGGCGTTCGTGTCCACCACGGCGATCCGGTCACCGAAGTTGAGGAACGCCGCGCCGGCGGCGTCGTAGAGGGAGAGGGCCTCGCCGAATCGGCCGGAGCGAGTGGCCACCCGGCCCAGCTGGCTCTCGGCGAAGGCCAGCCCGTAGCGATAGCCGGACGCCTTGAACACGCGAATCGACTGCCGGAACAGCGGCTCCGCCTCGTCCAAGCGACCCTGGTCGGACAGGATCTCACCCACGTTCACCAGGCCGTACGCCGCACTGACCGGGTCGCCCGCTCGCTCCTGGGCCGACCGGGCCCGCTCGTACAGGTCTCGCGCTTCGGGCCACCGCCCCTCGAAGTACGCCCACGCCCCGAGATTGTTCAGGACGGTCGCCTGCCCGACCAGGTCGCCGAGCTCTTCGTAGATGGCCAGGGCCATCCACGAATAGCGATTGCCCTCGGAGCGGCCCTGGGTCACCAGCGCCCAATCCAGCGTGTAGTACGCGTGGGCGAGGGCGTCACGTTCGCCGGAGGCTTCCGCCTCGGCGATGGCCCGCCGGCACCATTTGATCGCCTCACCGGCTCGTCCCTGCGCCTGGCGGATAACCGCGTACCACACGCTCAGCTGGGCCCGCTGCATCGCGGCGTCGAGGTCGGCGATTCCCTCCAGCGCCCGCTGTCCTCGATGGAGCCACCGCAGCGCGTCGGACGTCCGGCCGACGAGGTCCGAGATCTGCGCCTCCTTGAGGAGCAGACGAGCCTCGCGGACCGCGTCGCCGCTCACCAGGCGGCGGGCCGCCGTGTACGCCTCATGCGCCTTCTTGAGCTCACCGCCTCGATGGCGGACGTCGCCCAGGGCCTCCCAAAGGTCCACGAGGTCGATGGTCGGCACGTTCGAGACCCGGCGAGCCGACTCGAGGGCACGCTCGAAGAACTTGGCCGCGTCTAGGTTCGCGTACTTGGACCTGGCCCGGTCGCCCGCCAGGCGCGAGAAGCGCAGCGCATCGTCGAAGCGCTGCCCGAAATAGAAGTGCAGCGCGAGGAGTTCCGCGTGCTCCTCGGCCGTCGTGCCAGACCTCGACAGGAGGGTGTCACCGACCCGGGCGTGGAGCTGCTGCCGGCGCCGAAACGGGAGGCCTTCGTACGCGACGTCGCGAAGCAGGGCGTTGCGGAACCGCAGGACGGCCGATCCATCATTGGCGACGAACTCGTCCAACCGTTCCCACGCCGCCGTCATCCCGTGTGCGACGTCGTCGGCCACGACGGAACGGAGCAGCCGCTCGTCGAACTCCATTCCGAGCACCGCGGCGTATCGGAGGAGCGAGCGGTCCTTCGGCGGCAGCTGGTCGACCCTCGTCGTGATCATCGCTTCGACCGTGTCGGGGAGCGTGTCCACACCCCCGCCCGACTGCAGCGCCGCCAGCAACTCCGCCAGGAACAGGGGGTTGCCGCCGGACCGTTCGGCTGCGGCGACGATCTCGTGGTGCGGTAGGGGGGACTCCTCGGTCAGCATCTCCAGCATCGCGATCGCCGCCTCGAGCGATAGTGGCCCGACGTCGACGCGGATGCAGCTTGAACCCTCCTCGGGGACGAACCCCGTCTCCGCCTGCCGCCTCGTCGTCACGATCAGCCACGATCGCGTCTCCACGTCGGCCGCGAGTCGGCGGAGGAGGCCGGTGGACGCCTCGTCCATCCACTGCACGTCCTGAAGCGTCACCAGCGATGGAGCCGGAAGAACGGCCTCCAGGAACCGTATGGTGACGTCGGCCACCCGGTCGCGAAGGAACTGCTGTTCCAGCGCGGCCGTCTCCGGAGTCGGCTCGACATCGATGTCCAGGACCATCCCCAGGAGGGGCAGCCACGGGAGCAGCTCCGGAGCGACGCTCTGCGTCTTGTCGAGGAGCCGTGTCAGCGCGACGGTGTCGTCATCCTCGCGTCCGAGGCCGAGGACCTCCCGAAGCAGCTTTCGGAACGGGTAATACGGAACGTTCGACCCGTACCGGTCACAGCTCGCCGCGATGATGAGCGCGTCGGCCGTCCGGGCCGTGACCTCCGAGACCAACCGTGACACCCCCATCCCGGCCTCGCCGACCAGGTCGACCAGGCTGCCCCGTCCGTTCCGAGCGCCCTCCACGGCGTCGAGGAGCGTGGCCAGCTCGCGCTCTCGACCAACCAGCGGAAGCGCCGCATCGAGATGCGAGCGCGCCGCCGCCTCGACCACCGGTCCCACGTCGCACGGATTGACCGGTTCGGCCTTCCCCTTCACGCGAAGCGGCGGGAGCGCTACCGCGGAAAACCGCGTGCGCGAGCGTTGGATCACGCCTTCGGTGGTCAGGATCTGGCCCGGTTCGGCCGCAGCCATCAGACGGGCCGCGAGGTTCACCGCGTCGCCCATGATCGTGTAGGTCCGCCGGTACCACGGCCCCACGTCTCCCGCGAACACGTGCCCGCGGTTGATCCCCACGCGGAGGGGCAACGTAAGCCCAGCGTCGATCAGCTCGCGGACCGCGAGGAGCATTCGCTCGTCGTCGTCGCCGGCCGCCCGGGGAGCCCCGGCGACCAAGATGATCTTCCCTCCGTCCTTGGCCACGTCGGTGGCGAGGAACGACACCCCTTGCCGATCCGCAGCCACCTCGGCCGCGCTCACCAGGTCGCCCACCGCCCGGGCGACCGCGCCGGGGCCATCGTGGTCGAGGAGCCCGTCGGTCCCGTCGAACTGCACGAAGGCCACGGTGACCTGCCGGTGCTCCGGCTCGTGGCCCTCCGCCAGGAGGTGTTCGCGGAGGGAGACCGGCACGGCCACCGAAAGGTCCGCGCGGACCTCCTTCGTGGTCAGCACGAGCTCCTCGTCGCGGGCCGCTCGCGGCTCGGATCGAAGCAGCCACCCCGGTCCCTTGCGT
>JBHELE010000064.1:0-2806 GCA_046263235.1 Actinomycetota bacterium | reverse complement strand
GGGCCGCCGTTCGGCGCGTACCGCTCGATGTACCGAATGAGCGTCCGGGCGGGGGATCCCGTGGCACCACGCGGCCAGTCGCGCTCGGCGGCGGAGACGAACGCCGGGCCCGCCACGTCGATGTGGGCCCACGGCACGTCCCCCACGAACTCCTTGAGGAACAGCGCCGCCGTGATGGCCCCGCCCCACCGGTCGCCGATGTTCTTCACGTCCGCGATGGAGGACTCGATCTTGCGTCGGTAGTCGGTCCACAGCGGGAGCTCCCAGCCTGGTTCGCCCTCCGATGCGCCGGCGTCGAGAAGACCCTGGATCAGGTCCCGGTCGCTTCCGATGACGGCCCAGAGGTCGTTCCCCAGGGCGACCATCGCGGCGCCGGTGAGGGTCGCCGCGTCGATGATCGCGGCCGGCTTCTTCTCGGCCAGGTAGGCCAGCGCGTCGGCGAGGATCAGGCGGCCTTCGGCGTCGGTGTTCAGGACCTCGGAGGTCTTGCCGCCGTAGTGGCGGAGCACGTCTCCGGGACGAATCGCCGAACCGCCGGGCATGTTCTCGGCTGAGGGAATCGCCGCGATCACGTTGACGTTCGGCTTGAGCCTCGCCACTCCGTGCATCGCGGCCAGGGCGGCGGCGGCGCCTCCCATGTCGTCCTTCATGGTCTCCATGCCGTCGGCAGGCTTGATGGACAGCCCGCCCGAGTCGAACGTGATGCCCTTGCCGGTGATGGCGATGGTCGGACCGTTCGCCCCGCCCCGGTACGTCAGCTCGATGAGCCGCGGCTCGTTGGCGCTGCCGGCCGCCACACCGAGGACGCCGCCGAAGCCGGCTTTCTCCAGCATCGACTTCGTCCAGATCTTGCAGCCGAGGCCGCCCAGCGCGGCCATGTTCTTCGCCTCGCGCGCCAGGAAGTCCGGAGTCGCGTCCAGGGCGGGCGCGTTGACGAGGTCGCGGGCCCAGTTCGTCGCCTCCGCGTAGATCCGTCCCCGCTCGAGCCCCGCCTTCATGGGTCCGGCCACCCTGCGTTCCGCGAGCACGGTGGCCTTCGCCAGGCGGCTCTGCTTCTTCGACGCGTCGTCGAGGGGTTGCTGCTTGTAGCGGTCGAACCGATACGCCCCGAGCAGCAGCCCTTCGGCGAAGGCGTGCGCCGATTCCTCCGGGTCGTCACCGAGCTGGGGGAGCGTCGTGGCGACTCGGGCGAACCTGGACACCCTTCCGGCCACACGCTGGATGGCCTGCCGCACGAGGCCCGGCCCGGCCTCGCCGCGCGGCCCCACGCCCACCAGCAGGATGTTTCGGGCGGAGATCCGTCCGAGCGCCGGGATGGGGAACGAATCCCCCGGACGGCCGGTCACCTGGTTGTCCCGGAGGACCCGCCGAAGGTCGGTGTCCAGGGCCTCCGCCACCACGTCGAACCCCGGTCCCGGCTTCCCTCCCTCTAAGAACGGCACGATCAGGAGATCCGCGGATACCTTCGCGGGCGATGCCGATGAGACGTCGAACGTCACCATCACGGGAACAGCCCTCCCTCGTTACGGATCCGGATGTGAAGCGTGCGCCCCCGACGCGGGCCGGCGGCGCGATCGGAGGGCCAGTCTAGCGAACGGGCCACAGGACAGGCGGTGCGTGGCGGCGTGCGCTCGCCCTCCCGTACGCTTCACGTCGTGCAGCACCGCGATCTCACCGACTTCGTCCACTTCTCCGATCACGACGTTCGTCGGGAGATCGTGTTCGAGGCTCCGAACCTGTGGTGCCAGCTCCTGTGCCTGGCCCGCACGCAGACGTACGGGCCGGTGCGGGACGACGACTCGGACGCGGTCCTGGTCGTGCTGGCCGGGGAGGGCGCGTTCATGGTCGACGGCAAGCGGAAGAGGGTCGGCCAATGGGGCTCCGTTCTCGTGACCGCGGGGCAGGAGGTGACGGTCCGAAATGCGTCGGTCGATCCACTCGTCGTGATGCTGACCGCGGCGCCCCCGCCCGTCGCCCGGCAGGTGACCGGCTAGCCGTTCGAGCGACGCACACTCGACGTCCGGCGCCGGCCGGCGGTCCCGCGGATCGCCATCCCCGAGACCGTCAGGTACACCACGAAGGCGGCGACGAACGAGGGAATGCTGGCTCCGGCGGCGGAATTCGCCAGCGGGAACGGCAGGTGAAGCCAGTCGTGGAAGAGGGTCTCCACCGCGTCATGCCATCCGCCCGGCCCCGTCGGCACGCTCCACTGATAGAGCAGAAAGCCGGCGATCCACGCCACGAACGCGCGCCCATTCAGGTCGCGCGCCACGGCCGGAGCGCCGACCACGAAGTACGCCGCGACGAACACCCCGAACAGCGGAACGAACACCGAGCCGAGGAGGAACAGGAAGGACTCGTAGTTCCCCAGCGCGAGGTCGCCGTTCAACCCCAGCCAGACGGCGAGCCCGGTCCCGCCGGCCGCGATGACCCCGATGGCCGGTCGCTGCGGAACCCGCTCGACGAGGTTCTGGCTGGACACGGCGGCCGAGTAGATGTCGGCGAACGCCTCGTCCGTCTCCCCGACCAGGAGCGCCAGCAGCACGATCCAGCCGCCGGCGAGCGCGGCGATCGCCGTTCCGACACCGGCCGGAGTCCCGTCGGACAGGCCGGCGCCCAACACGAGCAGCGCACCCAGCGCGTAGAACCACATGTTCCCGAGGGCGTACCCGGCAAAGGTGCCGACCGCGGCCCCGCGCTCACGGCGCGCGAACCGGTTGTAGTCGGCGACGAGCGGCAACCACGAGACCGGCATGACGATCGCCAGGTCGACCCCGAGCCAGAATCCGAGCCCGCCCTCTCCGGG
>JBHELE010000063.1:0-2704 GCA_046263235.1 Actinomycetota bacterium | reverse complement strand
CTGTATCTCATCGGTACGCACCCGGACGTCGAAGCGAAACTTCATTCGGAGCTCGACGCCGTGCTCGGCGGACGTGTTCCGACGGTCGCGGACGTCCCCGCCCTCCAGTACACGAACATGATCGTGTCGGAGGCGCTGCGCCTGTACCCGCCGATCCCCGTGGGCGCGCGGCGGGCGATCGAGGACCACGAGCTCGGGGGGTATCCGATCCCGGCAGGCTCGAACGTCATCTTGAGCTCGTACGTGGTGCATCGTGACCCTCGGTGGCATCCGCACCCGCTCGAGTTCGACCCCGAACGGTGGAACCCGGACGCACCGGCGAGCCAGCCGAAGTTCGCGTACTTTCCGTTCGGCGGGGGACCGAGGCTGTGCATCGGCGAAGCCTTTTCCTGGATGGAGCTGACGCTGACCCTCGCCACCGTGGCCGCTCGATGGACGATGCGTCCGGTGCCGGACCATCCCGTCCACCACCACGCGCGCTTCAGCCTGCGCCCCACGGACGGCCTCAAGATGGAGCTCAGCGCTCGTTCGTGAATCGGATGAGGCTGGACCGACGCCGGAGACCGGCGCCGGTAGGGCCATTGTTACACTCGCCCGCGGGAGGACGTCCTTGGCAGAGAACCCGACCGCAACCGACGTGGCCGCCGCGGCGACTCCTCGCGCCGGCGTGGCCAACCTCAGCGAGTGGTTGCGGATCCGCCGCGATCCAATCGGCCTGCTGCAGGGCCTGCAGGCCATGGGCGACATCGTCCCGTTCCAGCGCGGCTCGCGCCGGTCCTACCTGCTGTTCCACCCGGAGCTGGTGAAGGACGTCCTGGTCACGCATCACCGCAGCTTCGGCCTGACCGACATCCGGCTCGAAACGAAGCCGCTGCTCGGAAACGGCCTCCTCCACAGTGAGGGCGAGCTCCACAAACGGCAGCGTCGCCTGGCGAACCCCGCGTTTCACCACACCCGGATCGCGCAGTACGCGGACGTGATGACCGACTACGCGAGCCGGGCCTCCGAACGGTGGCGGAACGGCGACGTGGTCGACATCCAGAAGGAGATGATGGAGCTCACCCTCGGGGTGGTCGGCAAGACGTTGTACGACACCGACCTCGACCGGAGCGACCTCAGGACGTTCCGCGAGGCGCTGAACGTCGTGGTGGACGCGTTTCGGGTGGGAAGCCCCGCCGCCTCCATGCTTCGGGAGATGCCGCTCGCCATCAACGACAAGGTCAAGCAGGCGCTGCGGGTGATCGACGAGATGGTCTACCGCCTCATCGGCGAGCGACGCCAAGGCGGCGAGGACCACGGCGATCTCCTGTCGATGCTCATTCGGGCCCACGACGAAGAGGGCGACGGTGGAGGGATGACCGACCAACAGGTTCGCGACGAGGCGGTCACGCTCGGCGTGGCCGGACACGAGACGACCGCCAACGCGCTGAGCTGGACCTGGTACAGCCTGGCCCAGCATCCCGAGGTCGAGGTGAAGCTGCACGCCGAGCTGGCCACCGTGTTGGGCGGCCGCGTTCCGACGCTGCAGGACCTGCCCCAACTGACGTACGCCCGAAACGTGATCGCCGAAGCCATTCGGCCGTATCCGCCGGCCTGGCTCCTCATGCGCCGGGCGGTGGAGGACGTCAAGGTGGGCGATGAGACCGTGCCTGCCGGGGCGAGCGTGTTCTTCTTCCCCTACCTGCTGCACCGGGACCCGCGGTGGTGGCCCGATCCGGACCGGTTCAACCCGGACCGATGGACCGAAGCGGCCGAGGCCGATCGACCGAAGTACGCGTACATCCCGTTCGGGGCCGGACCCCGGATGTGCATCGGGGAGCAGTTCGCGTGGATGGAGGCCACGCTGGTCGTGGCGGTGCTGGCCCAGCGATGGCAGCCAAGGCTCGAGCCGGGCCAGCGGGTGATGCTGGAGCCGAAGATAAACCTCCGTCCCCGGGGCGGGCTGCCGATGCGGCTCGAGGCTCGCGCCTGAGTCTGGCTCCGTCTACAGCCCGATCTCCGCGGCCACCTCCTGCAGCCCCTCGATCCCGAGCTGGATGAACTCGTCGAGCGACAGGTCGAGGTTGGCCTCGGCCTGACCGATCTCGTCACGGTTCACGCCGGGCGCGAACGCCTTCTCCTTCAGCTTCTTCCTCACGGAGGACACCTTCATTCCCTGCATGCGCTCCGGCCGGACCAGCGCCGCGGCCACGAGCAGCCCGGCCACGGCGTCGGCGGCGACGATCCCCCTCGACATCCGGTCACGCTGGTGCTCCGGGTGGGCGTGGGCCAGCACGCCGTTGACGACATCCTCGTCCACCCCCGCCTCCCGAAGCCACTCCGCCGCGAGGCGGGCGTGGCGTTCGGCGTCGTCGGCCGTTTGGTCCTGGTCCAGGTCGTGGAACAGCCCCACGAGGCCCCAGGTGTGGCCGTCCTCCCCGAAGTGCCGAGCCAGCCGGCGCATCACGCCCTCCACGCTGATCAAGTGCCGGACCGTGGTTTCCTTATCCGTCTTCTCCCGCACCAGCGTCAGGGCCTCATCTCGGTCCACGGATCGCCTCCTTCTCGATATGGATCGGGACGCTCACCACCACGACGTGGGGCTCGAACAGGAGCAGGCGCTTGAAGAACAACGCGGTCTGGTTGTGAAAGACGAATTGCCGCCACAGCGGACGCATCACGAATTCCGGAAGGATCACGGTGACCATAGCGTCGCCCCGGACCG
>JBHELE010000062.1:0-2530 GCA_046263235.1 Actinomycetota bacterium | reverse complement strand
GGGTCCTCCCGGCCCACACCTCGCGCGGGTAGCATCGCCACGTGGCGTCGGAGGAACTCCGCCGATTCGACCTGTGGGGCGTGCCGTTCGACGGCGGCGCGACGCTCGGCTGGCCGGGAGCTCGCTACGCGCCGGATCGGGTCCGGCGAGCCCTCTCCTGGATGCGCATGCGCGTCCAGGACGGGCGCATCTACTCCGTCGACGAGGGCCGGCCGATCGACGTCCCGGACGACCTGCTGCGCGACCGCGGCGACGTCCGGATCATCGCCCACGACATGATGGCGTCGCATCGCGCGTGCTCCGACGCGGTCCGTGGATCGGTCCAGGAGGGGCGCGTGCCGATCGTCGTCGGCGGCGAGGACTCGTTGTTCTTCCCGAGCGTCCGGGGCTTCCACGATGCGGTCGAGGGATCGGTCGGCGTGATCCACTTCGACGCGCACTTCGATCTCCTCGACGAGAGCGAGCAACAGGGGCGCTACAGTCACTCGAGCGGCATGCGACGCAGCCTCGAGCTGGATCGCGTTTCCCCCGACCACTGCGTCCAGGTCGGCGGCCGTCACTTCAACTTCCCTTCCTCCGGCGAGTTCATCGAGGAGGTGAAGCTCCTCGAGATCCCGGCGGTCGACTTCCACCGGCGGGGCGTCGAAGACGTGGCCCAGGCCATCCTCGAACGGGTCGCGGCTGCAGACCGGGTTTTCTGGTCGTTCGACATCGACGTCATCGACCCATCGGAGGCGCCGGGCGCCGGAGCGCACGAGCCCGGGGGGATCACGGCGCGTCAGGCGCTCGACTGCGTCCGGGTCCTCGCGCCGCACTGCGACGGCTTCGCGGTGACGGAAGTGAACCCCCTCATGGACCAGCACGACCGAACCTCGACGCTGGCGGCCTACCTCGTCTACTCGTTCGCGGTCTACGGCAGCGGCCGCAACCGTTAGAGACGGGGTCGAGAGGCCGGTGTGGCTGTAAGGGTGCGGCAGCGGCACCCGAGGGCCGGTCCCGTCAGCCGCCGGCGGTGATGAACGCTTCGGGATCCGCCCCGAACCGCTCCAGGCAGCTCTGCGAGCAGAAGTAATAGCTCTGGCCCTGATATTCCTCCGATCCGGCTGCACTGGCCGGATCGACGTCCATCCCGCAAACCGGATCTCTGACCGTCGCCATCTTCTGCTCCTTTCGTTCGGGGACCTCGACCACTGGCTGGAGTGCTTCGTTACGCGATACGGCTTCCGGCAAGGGCGACGCGCGGAAGGTGCGGAGGCGGTTTGCGTTCATCACGACCGACAGCGAGCTCAGGGCCATCGCCGCCGCCGCGATGATCGGGTTGAGGAGGAGCCCGATCACCGGATACAGCAGCCCCGCGGCGACCGGGATGCCGGCGACGTTGTAGAAGAACGCGAAGAACAGGTTCTGCCGGATGTTGCGCATGGTCGACCGGCTGAGGTCGAGCGCGGTGACGGCGCCGCGGAGATCCCCAGAGATGAGCGTGACGTCCGCAGCCTCGATCGCCACGTCCGTCCCTGTCCCGATGGCCACCCCAACGTCCGCCTGCGCGAGCGCCGGCGCGTCGTTGATGCCGTCCCCGACCATCGCCACGACGCGTCCTTCGCCCTGGAGCCTGCCGACCTCCGAGGCCTTGTCGTCGGGGAGTACCTCCGCGAGGACACGGCCGATCCCGACCTCGCGGGCGATGGCCTCCCCCGTCCGACGGTTGTCCCCCGTCATCAGGACAACCTCAACGCCGCGTCGGCGCAGGGCGGCGACCGTCGCGGCGCTCTCCGGCTTGGCGGTATCCGCCACCCCGATGACTCCGACCGGCTTCCCGTCCGCCGCCACGCGGATCACAGTCTTCCCCGCTGACTCGAGCTCCTCCGCCGCCTCCTCGAGGGGTTCGGCGTCGACGCCCTGCTCCTCCAGCAGCCGCCGGTTGCCGACGAGGATCGTCCGTCCGTCGATCGACGCACGGACGCCCCTGCCAGTGACGGACTCGAAGTTCCGAGCCTCCGCCAGGTCGACTCGCCGCGCCTCGGCGCCCACAACCACGGCTTCCGCGAGCGGGTGCTCCGAGAGCCGGTCGGCGGAGGCGGCGAGCCGCAACAGCGACTCCTCCGAGAGGTCGCCGGTAGGGACGACGTCGGTGAGCGACGGCTCCCCCTTCGTGACCGTTCCGGTCTTGTCCAGCACGACGGTGTCGATGCTGTGCGCGGTCTCGAGCGCCTCGGCCGACCGGATCAGCACGCCGTTCTCCGCCCCCTTGCCCGTCCCCACCATGATCGACAGCGGCGTGGCCAGGCCGAGGGCACAGGGGCAGGCGATGATCAGCACCGAGACGGCGTTCACCAGGGCCAGGGTCAGCGGTGCGCCCGGCCCGAGGTCGAACCACAGCACGAAGGTGGCGATGGCGATGAAGATCACCGCCGGAACGAAGTAGCTCGACACCTTGTCCGCCAAACGCTGGATCGGCGCCTTCGAGGCCTGGGCCTCCTGCACCAGCCGGATGACCTGGGCGAGGAGGGTGTCGGAACCGACCGCCGTG
>JBHELE010000061.1:0-4099 GCA_046263235.1 Actinomycetota bacterium | reverse complement strand
CTGCTTCACCACCGGCCCCCACACCATCGACAGGATCCCCGGCAGGAGCAGGACGGGCGTCGAGTCGAGCGGCTGTCCGAATCCCATGGTGTCGAACAGGACCTCGGGCTGGTCGTACGTTGCGTAGTTGAGGATCTCCATGACCCTGACCGTGTCGACCCGTTCGCACACGCCGAGCAGGGTCAGCGGCAGCACGTCGTTGGCGAAGCCCGGGTCGATGCCGTTCACGGAGCACGAGACGTTGCCGTCGCGACAGGCCTGGTCGATCTGCTCGACCTGGTCCCGGAACGGCGCCGCCGGCGGATAGATGAACGCGGGCAGCGACGTGGAGACGACGTGCTTCCCCGCCCGGAGGGCCCGGCAGATGTCGTCGATGGCCTCGACCGGCCTGAGGTCGCCGGTCGCCGTATAGCAGACGGCGTCGGCGTCGATCGCCAGGGCGGCCCCGATGTCGCGGGTGGCCGTGACCCCGGTCGGCTCGGGCACCCCGCACAGGTCGGCGGCGTCGCGACCGTCCTTCGACTCCGAGTGCACGATCACCGCGGCCAGCTCGAACGCCGGGTGGGAGATGATCGAACGAAGGGCGTGCACCCCGACGTTGCCCGTGCCCCACGCGATGACCCGATGCGCCATGACCGTCCCCGAGATCGGAACCGTCAGGCTAGCCCGCCGGCCCCTCTGCCTTCCACCGCTCGAACATCTCGAGCAGCCGGTCTCGTCCGGGAGCCGGGATGTCGGCCGTGGTCAGCCGTCCGGCCAGCCGGGCGGTGCGCCGCATCTGGTCCAGGTACTCCGTGCAGCCGTCGCACTGGCGAAGGTGGGCCTCGAGGCGCCCGGCGTCCCGGCGGGGCAGCGACCCTTCGAGGTAGCTCGTGACGACCTCCACGAACTCCTGGCAGACCATCTCGCGGCGAGCGATGCCCAGCGTCCTCATCCGTTCATCCCATCGGTGTGCTCAGGCCCGCTGCGTCGAAGTGCTCCTCCAACGCCCGGCGCACCTTCGTCCGCGCGCGGTGCAGTAACACCCGCTGGTTCGTCTCGGTGATGCCCAGCGCCTCGCACGCCTCCCCCGACGAAAATCCCTGGAGATCGCGAAGCGTCATCACGGCGCGCTGCCCGGCCGGAAGGTCGTCGACCGCCTCGCGGACCACGCCGAGTGTCTCCTCGGAGGTGAGGACGTCCTCGGGGATCCCCTCCCAGCTCCTCGGAGGGGACGCCCATCCCCCGGCCATGGGATGGCCGGGCGGAAGGAACCGGTCGGGGTCCACCGACGGCTCGTCCTCCTCGTCCCCCAGCGAGGAGAACGGCACCGACCGCCGCTCCCGGCCGAACCGGCTGATGGCGCGGTTCGTCAGGATGCGGAAGATCCAGGTGCGAAGCGACGACCGGCCCTCGAAACGATCCAGGCCGTTCAGCACCGCCAGCCAAGTGTCCTGCACGACTTCCTCGGCCACGGAGCGCTCCCGGACATAGGACAGGGCGACCCGGACCATGGAGTCCTGCAGCTCGTCGACCAGCGCGGCGAAGGCCCGGTCGTCGCCGGCACGAAGGGCCGCCACCGTCTGGTCGTCCCGGGCGGACGACTCGCGACGCCGCGTCCGCTCGGCCAGCCGGGCCCGGAGCCCCCCCATTCTCTGCATGCCACATCATGGCGCGATCAGGGCGGCCCGGGCAGGCCCGCCGTCCCCGTCCCGAACGTTCAGCGGGAAGCACGCCAGGGTCCAGGGCCCCGGATCGACCGGTCCGAGATCCAGCCCTTCGACGATCACGACGCCGTTCGAGAGCAGCTCCTTGTGGACCGGATGGCCCTCGGCGCCCTTCTGCTCCACGGAGAGGAAGTCAACGCCAATCAGCCGCAACCCTCGTTCCACCACCCACCGCGCGCCCTCGAGCGACAGGCAGGCGTACGTGTGCGGGAACTCGATCGGCCGGGGCCGCCGCCACAGATCCGAGTTCGACGTCTTCAACAGCAGCCGCTCCAGCTCGTCGGGAAGATCGAGGGCGTCGAGGTCCGCCCGGCCGAGGGGGCCGTCGGCGTCGGGCAGGTGAGCCACGACGGCCGCCCCGTACAGCGTGTCGAGCGGGACGCGGTCGATGCCGTGCCCTCCCTCGATGAAGTGCACCGGCGGGTCCACGTGCGTGCCGGTGTGCGTGCCGATGCGAAGCTCGGAGACGTTCGACGGATCGCCCCACGCCAATTGCTTGCGGGGGATGACCTCGGCGGCGGGATCGCCCGGCCACACCAGCATGTCGTCGGAAATGGACAGCGTGACGTCCACGACGCGGGTCATCGCCCGACCTCCTCGAGGACATCGGTCCGTTCCCCCCGCTCGGCCTGGCAGATGGCCCACGCGGCGTTGATCAACCCGATGTGGCTGAAGGCCTGGGGGAAGTTGCCCAGGAGCTCACCGGTCTCCGGTTCGACCTCTTCCGACAACAGGCCGACGTCGTTGGCGAACGCGGCCGCCCGCTCGAACGTGCCCCGAGCGTGGTCGAGCCGGCCGGCCATGGCCTGGGCCTGGGCCAGCCAGAACGTGCACAGCAGGAACGTTCCCTCCGGTCCGGCCAGGCCGTCGTCCGTCTCCTCGACCCGGTACCGGAACACCAGGCCCCGGTCGTCGGTCAGATGGCGCTCCGTCGCCTCGATGGTGGCGAGGACCCGCGGGTCGTCCGGGGGGAGGAACCCCACGATCGGGATCATCAGGTTGGACGCGTCCAGCTCCTTCGAGTCGAAGGATTGTGTGAACGCGCCGACGTCCTCGTTCCACGCCCGCTCCAGGATCGCCTCGGAGATCTCCTCCCGGGCCGCCGACCAGCCGGCCACGCGGTCCTCCGCCCCGAGCTGCGGGGCAAGCTTGCATGCCCGGTCCAGCGCCACCCAGCACATCAGCTTCGAGTACACGAAGTCGCGAGGGGGGCCGCGAACCTCCCACACCCCCTGGTCTTGCTCGCGCCACCGCCGGGCGGCGGCGTCGGCGACCTCGATCAGGAACCGGCGGGTGTGGTCCGGGAGGTCCTCGAGCTGGTCCTTCAGGCGGTCGGCCGCGTCCAGCAGCTCGCCGTACACGTCGAGCTGGCGCTGCCGCCATGCTCCGTTTCCGATCCGCACGGGGCGGCTGCCCCTCCATCCGGCGAGATGCCACAGCTCACGCTCGGTCAGGTCGCGCTCCCCGCCGATGCCGTACATGACCTGGAGGTCAAGGCCCCGTTCGATCTGCGACGCCACCGCACCGGCCATCCAGGTGAAGAACTTGTTCGACTCGTCGGGACACGCCGCCACCCACAGGGCGTCGAGCGTGAAGCTCGCGTCGCGGATCCAGGCGAACCGGTAGTCCCAGTTCCGCTCGCCCCGAATGCCCTCGGGCAGGGACGTGGTCGGCGCGGCCACGATGGCCCCGGTGGGCTGCCACGTCAACGCCTGCAGGACCCGCCCGCTGTGGTACACGAGGTCGGCCCACGGGCCCTCGTACGCCTGATGGACGTCGGACCATCGTGCCCACGCCTGGATGGTGGCGTCGAGATGCCGGACGATCTCGTGGGCGCTCCACACCCGCGGCCACTCCTCCCAGCTCGGCCGATGGTGGAGGGCGAACTCGGCGGATTCTCCGGCCTTCAGCGTGAATCGGATCCGCGCCGTGGCCCGGTCGACGTCGGCACGGAAGGGTGACGAGAGCACCAGCCGTTCGGCCCCGCCCCGGCCGCCCACGCCGCCCTCGATGGCCACGAGGCGCGGGTGGATGAGGCCGTATTCAGGACGGGGAGCGAACTCCATGTCGAACGAGACCTCGCCCTCCTGACATTCGACCCGCCGAAGCAGCACGCCCGGCGCGGCCTTTCCCAGATCGTGCCCGCGCTGTTCGGGATCGAGCGCCATGGCGTCGGTGACGGTGGCCCGGCCCGAGTCGGCCTGGACCGTCGTCTCGAGCACCATGGTTCTGTCGAGGTAGCGCCGCGTGAGCGTCGCGCCGGACGGGGGGCGCAACGACCAGTGACCTCCGTCGTCGTCGAGCATCCGGCCGAACACCGACGGCGAGTCGAACCTGGGAAGGCACAGCCATTCGATCGTGCCGTCCCTCGCCACGAGGGCCGCGGAGTGGCA
>JBHELE010000060.1:0-3836 GCA_046263235.1 Actinomycetota bacterium | reverse complement strand
GACTGCCCGGGGTTCTGGGGGATGGCGCTGAGCATCTCTCACATGCCGAGCGTCATCACGATCCGTCTGGCCGCCTCGGTGAGGGGGCCGGTTCGCGCCGACGAGGCCCATGTCGTGATCGGCTGGCCCATCTCGCATCGGGGTCGAAAGTTCCTGTGCGGGTCCGCGATCTTCGGACGGGACGGCGACATGCGGGCGGTGGGCAGGGCGACGTGGTTGCGGGTGAACACGCTCCCGGACAGGTCGGCGAGCTAGCCCGACTCGGCCAGCCGGGCCCTGAAGCGATCCGCGGCGTTCCGCAGGATCGGGGGCCCATGACCAACGAGAGCGATCTCGAACTCGAGCGCCGCCAGCTTCCGGAAGCTTCGGTTCGCTTCCGCCGGGTCCTCGGTGTGAAAGCTCTCCACGCCCCGGACGGGTGGACCGAGCCGTCCCACCAGCGTTGACGCGGCGTCCCCCACGAACAGGACGCCGCCGTCGCGAGAGAGGAGGAATGACGTCTGGCCGGCGGTGTGGCCGGGGGTGTGGACCGCCCTCAGACCTCCGGCCACCGCCAAGATCTCACCGTCGACGACCTCGTGATCGATGGTCGCGGGGTCCGCGGAGGGCCCGAACCGCGCCACCAGCGAGGTCGTCAGCCGACCCAGGATGCTCGAGGGGTTCGGGCGCGGAGGGTTCGCTTCGCCGCGAATGATCGCCGCGTCGGCAGCCGGCGCGTACACGACCGCGCCGGTCGCGCCGGCCAGGGCGGCCAGGCTCCCGACGTGGTCGACGTGGTGGTGCGTGACGACGATCGAGGAGACGTCGGCAGCCCGATGTCCGAGCTGTCCGATGGACGCAAGGAACGCCTCGGCGTTCTTGGGGAGTCCCGAATCGATGATGGCCAGGCCGTCGTCGGCTTCGACGAGGAAGGCGTTGACGAGTCCCCGGACCACGTGGTGGACGCCGGACGCGACCTCCTTCGTCGTCATCCGTACCGCGCTACAGCAGCGGCAGGTACCGCTCGAGCTCGTACGGGGTGACGTACGCCTTGTAGGCGTCCCACTCCTCGCGTTTGTTTCGGATGAGGTACTCGAACACGTGGTCGCCCAAGGTCTCGCGAACGAGATCCGACCGTTCGGCGATCTGGATCGCCTCGTACAGGTCCTCGGGCAAGGACTCGATCCCCGCCGCCCGCCGCTCGTCCTCGCTCATCTCGTAGATGTTGTTGGAGGCCTCGGGTGGGAGCTCGTATTCGTTCTCGATCCCGGACAGCCCGGCGGCCAGCATCGCGCTGAACGCGAGGTACGGGTTGCAGGCCGGGTCGGGGGACCGAAACTCGATCCTGGTGGCCTGCTCCTTGCCCGGGGTGTACATGGGTACCCGAACCAGGGCGCTCCGGTTCCTGCGGGCCCAGCAGATGTACACCGGGGCCTCGTAGCCGGGCACGAGCCGCTTGTACGAGTTCACCCACTGATTCGTGACGAGCGTGATCTCCTTGGCGTGACGCAGGATGCCCGCGATGAATGCCTTCCCGACCTTCGACAGATGGTGCTCGTCGGTCGGGTCGAAGAACGCGTTTCGGTCGTCTTCGAACAGCGACATGTGCGTGTGCATGCCACTGCCGTCGACCCCGCCGACGGGCTTCGGCATGAACGTGGCGTAGACCCCGAACTCCTGGGCTGCCTCCTTCACCGTGAGGCGGTAGGTCATGATGTTGTCGGCCATGGACAGCGCGTCGCCGTATCGAAGGTCGATCTCGTGCTGCGAGGGCGCCACCTCGTGGTGGACGGACTCCACGGGGATTCCCATTGCCTCCAGGTAGTCGATGGTCCGCCGACGGAAGTCGCTGGCCACGTCTGACGGCGTGAGGTCGAAGTACCCCCCGCGATCCAGGAACTCGGTTCCGTTCGAGTCCTTGAAGTAGAAGTACTCGAGCTCCGGTCCGACGTAGAACGTGAACCCGAGCCGAGCGGCCCGGTCGACCTGCCGGTTGAGGACCTGGCGGGGGTCACCCTCGAACCGAGTGCCGTCGGGGTCGTACACGTCGCAGAACATTCGAGCGACCTGGCCCTCGGACTTCCACGGGATGATCTGGAACGTGGCCGGGTCGGGTTTCGCCACCATGTCGGCTTCCTGGATCCGGCTGAACCCCTCGATGGCCGAGCCGTCGAAGCCCATCCCTTCGGTGAACGCTCCCTCCAGCTCCTGCGAGGTGATGGCGATGGACTTCAGGAAGCCCAGGACGTCGGTGAACCACAACCGAATGAACTTGACGCCGCGTTCCTCAACGGTCTTCAGGACGTACTCGGCCTCGTTGGAAAGGCTCATGCCCGGCACCTCCCCTGTGCGCACGGCAAGCCTAGAAGGGCCCGCGTTACCGGCGTGTTAATTCAGGCGGTGGGACAGCCGGTGGCGCGACCCAGCCCGTGCCGCCTCGGGTTGGCAACGGACTCACGAAAAACTGGCCGTATGGGGTAGGCTCCTCCGGATTGCCCGCATGAAGATCCGACGACCGCTCCTGGCTGCTGCACTCGGCACGACGTTCCTCGTCACCGCGACGTATCGTGTCGACGCCGCGGCGAGCCAGGAAGGTTCGTGGTCGGCCCCGCGGGACCTCGGGATCGTGGGCGTCCACGCGGCGCTCCTGCACACCGGGAAGGTCCTGTTCTACTCCGGGACCGAAGGCGAGTCCGCCGGGTCGGTGGCGCGTGTCTACGATCCGGCCACGAACCAGGTCAAGCGGGTCAGCATCCCGTACGAGCATCCGGCCTTCTGCTCCGGTGTGACGGTGCTGCGCGACGGGCGGGTCATGGTCGAGGGCGGTCAGGTCGACCTTCAGATCGGGGCGGGCGTCAAGGACGTGTCGATCTTCGACCCGGCCACCGAGACCTGGAGCCGGGGCACGCCGACCCTGAAGGCGCGGTACTACCCCTCCGTCGTCGAGCTCCCCGACGGCCGCGTCCTCGCGGTGGCGGGCAGCGACGAGGACGTGAACGACGTGCCCCAGCTCGAGGTCTACGACCCCGCCACGGCCACGTGGACGTTGCTCCCGCCGTCGGCGAACCAGGTGTCGCCGACCTATCCGCGGCTGTTCCTGCTGCGCAACGGGAAGATCGTTCGGGCCGGCGAGCAGCAGCAGACCCGGCTATTCGATCCCGCCACGAACACATGGACCAACGTAGGCCGCATGAAGTACGGCAACCGTGTATCCGGCGCGGCCGTGTTGCTCCCGGGCCTTCAGAAGGTGCTGTATTCCGGTGGAAACAACAGTCTCGTCGCCACGAACACGGCCGAGGTGTTCGACGCCGGCGCATCCACGCCCGGTTGGAAATACACCGGGGCAATGAACGCGGGCAGGACGAACCACAACCTCGTGCTGCTGGCCGACGGGACGGTCCTCGCCGTCGGGGGCGGGCGCATCGCCCCGTACGGGACCGCCACGAAGCGGGCCGAGCTCTACGACCCCGCGACCGGCACATGGAAGCTGATGGCCGCGCAGCGAGCCCAGCGCACGTACCACTCGACGGCGCTGTTGCTCCCGGACGGGCGGGTCATCTCCGCGGGCTCCGACTTCGGGACGAAGGCCGAGACGTACGAGATCTTCAGCCCGCCATATCTGTTCAAGGGCCCGCGTCCATCGATCTCGTCGGCGCCGGGATCGATCGCGTACGGGCAGTCGTTCTCGATCGGGACGACCGACTCGGACATCAGCAGCGTCGCCCTGATCCGGCCATCGGCCGTCACGCACGGTGACAACTTCGACCAGCGATATGTGGACCTGTCCTTCTCCGCAGGCGCGGCTGCCGTGGAGGCGACCGCACCGGCCTCGGGCGCGGTGGCCCCGCCCGGGTACT